>CAZGAK010000008.1:0-55140 GCA_964523565.1 uncultured Syntrophaceae bacterium
CCCTGACCTCTTGAATGCCATTCAAGCGCTCTCCCAACTGAGCTACAGCCCCATTTGCTTTCTTGAAAAATATTGGCAACAATTAACATACGCTTTTACGAATTGTCAATATATTTTTCTTGACATTTTTTGTACCGCTAATATAGTTATTGGAAGGCCGGAGTGGTGAAATTGGTAGACGCAGGGGACTCAAAATCCCCCGGGCCTTGCGCCCATCTCGGTTCGATTCCGAGCTCCGGCACCAGGGAAATCAAGGGGGTTAGCAATTTTGGCTAACCTCTTTTTTTATATCTGTTTCGTGAACTGTGACTGAAATTGTGTCCGCTTGGGTTTCAAGGCAGGCTTCCTGGGTGTAATCAGCACTTACTTAATTGACATTTCACGTTAAAACGTGATATACATATTTCCGTGATAGCTTTTAAGGGGGATAACCATGGACAGACAAAATGTGACATTATCTTTGCCTAAATCGTTATTGAAGAAGGCCAAAGTGGTTGCCGCAAGTAGCGACAAGTCTCTCAGTGAACTTTTAAGGGAATCCCTTGAGGAGAAGGTCAGAGAAACTTCTGGCTATAGTGGAGCAAAAAACAGACAATTAAAACTTCTCAAAAAGGGGTTTGACCTGGGAACCAGGGGTCACATTATAACTACAAGGGAAGAGCTTCATGTCAGACGATAAGATATTTTTGGACACAAATATCTTAATTTATGCCTATGATCTCACCGCTGGCAAGAAACACGAAACAGCCAAAAAAATTATTGTTGAGTTATGGGATTCGGGTTTTGGAGTCCTCAGCACCCAGGTACTTCAGGAATTTTTTGTTAACGTAACACAAAAAATACCAAAACCATTGGATGTAGACTTGGCAAAAGGGATTGTAAGTGATCTGTTGAAGTGGGATGTTGTGATTAATGATGGTGAATGTATATTAGCGGCGATAGAAATTCAATCCAAATATAAATATTCGTTCTTGGATTCCTTGATAATTGAAGCCGCTATAAGTGGCGGTGCAGCATTGTTGTTCTCCGAAGACCTTTCTGATGGACAGATAATTAAAGGCCTTACCATCAAAAACCCTTTTTAGCCAAGATACGGGACAGTTCACCCCTGATGGCTTGATCAACTACCTGTTTGTGGTTGAACTTTTCACTGAAATAAGTTACGGGTCTGATGCGGTGTCTCAAATAACTTGAAGATATATAGATAGAATATGGAAAAGTTCGATACGATAATTGTTGGAGCTGGACTGGCTGGCCTGGCATCCGCCTACACCCTGGCCCGGGAAGGACTTGAGGTACTGGTGCTGGAACGTGGAGATTATCCGGGTGCCAAGAATGTAACCGGTGGTCGTATCTACGTTAATCCGGTTCGCGATCTTTTCCCCGATCTCTGGGAGAACGCGCCCCTGGAACGCTTTATTGCCCATGAAGGGGTTACCATAATGGCTAGAGAACGCTCCATTACCCTGAATTATTATGGCAATGAGCTGTGTGAAAAACCCTATCAGAGTTACAGTATTTTACGCTCAAAGTTTGATCGATGGCTGGCTGAACAAGCTGAAGCAAAAGGAGCCATGCTGTTAAGTAAGGTCAGGGTTGACGATCTGATAATAAATAATGGCAAAATCGATGGTGTCCTTGCCGGAGGAGACGAACTGCATGGTGATGTTGTGATTGCCTGTGACGGCGTGCTGTCGCTTATTTCAGAAAAGGCCGGTCTGCGTCAACCGGGCCTGGTTAACGATTACGCGGTTGGCTTAAAAGAAGTAATTGAGCTTGATTCCTCGCTTATTAATGAGCGTTTCAACCTGGAGGAAGATGAAGGCGCCGCCCGCCTGTTTGTGGGAGAAGTTACCAAAGGCAAGTTTGGTGGCGGTTTTCTGTATACGAACAAAGATAGTATAAGCTTGGGCATCGTTGCAGGCATAAAAGATCTCATGGAGGATGATCCGAGGGTTGAGGCACCTGCTCTTCTGGATGAGTTCAAACAACGTCCTGAAGTTGCCGCGTTAATCAAGGGCGGGGAAACGGTAGAATATTCTGCACATGTCATCCCTGAAGGAGGATTCAAGGCACTTGGCAGCCTGTATGGAAATGGCATTCTGGTAGCCGGGGATGCTGCCGGGCTGGCTCTGAACATCGGTTTTACGGTTAGAGGAATGGAATATGCGCTGGCTTCCGGCTATTACGCGGCGCAGGCGGTATTAAAGGCGAAAGAAGCCGGAGATTTCAGCACCGAAACACTGGCAGTATACAAAAGTCTGCTTGAAAAAAGCTTCGTTCTGGAGGACTTCAAGAACTTCCAGGAAACTCCCGAGGCACTGGGAAATCCTCGATTTTTCAATCATTACCCGGAAATGGCCGGAAATATAATGAGAGATATCTATAACGTACCGGATGGTCCCAAGAACAGGCTGTATCCGACAATTAAGCACTACATGACACTGGGCGATATGTGGACCATGTTCAAAGACCTGAGAAAGGTGATGAGAATATGAGCGAAGTGATGGAATTGAAAGCCAAGCTGGGACTTGACGTATTCAAACCGGGCGAAGAAGCGCATATTAAGATAAGGCCCGGTATGGAGAAAGACCCCCGTTTAAAGAAGGCCATTCTGGTGTGTCCTGCCGGCCTGTACAGCGAAAATGAAAAGGGCGAAGTTGTATTAACCATAGACGGGTGCCTTGAATGTGGGTCCTGCCGTTTAGCCTGCGGTACGGAGGTACTGGAATGGAATTATCCTGACGGTGGCACAGGCGTGCAATTCCGTTTCGGGTAGGAACTGAAAAAATTGTCAGGAATCAGAAACGAACAGGGAATTAACTTTCAGATGAGAGAATTAGGACTCATTCTGAATGTAATAATGGCACCTGAACAATAAGAAAAAAGGAGGGCATTTATGGATTTTAAATTAACAGAGGAACAGGAACTGATTCGCCAGAACATGCGGGAATTTGCCGAAAAGTATGTTGACCCCATAGCGGAAGAGATTGACGAAAACAGCCGTCACCCGGCCGAACTTTTCCAGAAGCTCGCCGAGGGGGACTGGATGGGCGTACCGATTCCAACGGAATACGGTGGTGCCGGCGCGGATTATTTAACCCATTCTCTTGTCGTGGAAGAGCTTTCCCGCTCTTGTTCATCTACCGGATTTACCGTATCGATTCATGTCGGCATTGCATGCACGTTAACTCTACTGTTCGGAACTGAGGAACAGAAACAGAAGTTCCTGGTTCCCATGGCAAAGGGGCAGAAACTGGGAGCTTTTGTATTGACCGAGCCGGGAGCCGGCACCGATGTAGCGGCAGCAACCTCTACCGCTGTTCTGGACGGGGATGAATATGTCATCAATGGAACCAAAACCTTCACCTCCAATGGCCCAACGGCGGGTACGTACTTTGTCTTTGCCTGGACCGACAAAGAGGCAGGAAGGAAGGGAATGAGCGCCTTCATCGTTCCTGAGGAAACCCCGGGGATGAAGGTAGGAGAGCATTTTAAGAAAATGGGTCTCAGATCCTCGCAAACCTCCGAAATGATCTTCAAGGACTGCCGCATACCCAAAGAAAACCTGCTCGGGAAGGATGGTCAGGGCCTTCAGATTGCCATGACCGGCTTCGACCATGGCCGAATCGGAATCGCCGCGCAGTCGGTCGGTATCACACAGGCGGCCCTGGACGAGTCCATCAGATACTCCAAGGAGAGGGTTCAATTCGGCAAACCAATCTCACGTCAACAGGCAATCCAGTGGATGATTGCCGACATGGCTATGAACCTCGACGCAGCCAGATTTCTCACCTATCGTGCGGCATGGTTAAAGGACCAGGGCGTACCATTCAGCAAGGAAGCTGCCATGGCCAAGCTCTTTGCATCGGAAATGGCCGCCAAATATACGTCCAAAGCGGTGCAGATTCACGGTGGTTATGGTTATATGAAGGGTCAAAAGGTAGAGCGACTTATGCGCGACGCCAAGATAACCGAGATTTATGAAGGCACCTCGGAAGCCATGCGAATGGTTATCTCCGGAAACGTGCTGCGATAAGAGTCCGTAAATAAAAATTTCTACCGACGTTCCCGGCACTCGTATGAGTGCCGGGTTACTGGTATAAACATTGATGGCTTCTAAAAAGTCGGATTTCGTTCCTCTCTGTCATTCCCGCGTAGGCGGGAATCCAGTTATTGTTGTGAGGTGTTATAGACTCCCGCCTGCGCGGGAGTGACAGCGAGTGAGACTTTTTACGAATGCATCAATTTTAAAATAAAATTCGAGGGGAGTTTGAAGGGTATCCCCTCAGAGTGAGGTGACAGGCTATGCCCAACATTGTAACCTGTTTTAAATGGGTCATAGATGAAGCATACATACGAACCGGATCGTCTGGTGAACTTGACCTTAAACTGGTGAACTACAAACTGAGTGATTACGACCGCAACGCCATCGAAGAGGCCGTTCGTCTCAAAGAAGAGTACGGGGGAAGCGTGGTTGCCGTGACGGCAGGCTTGCCCGAAGCCACGAAAGGCCTCAAGGATGCCCTTTCACGCGGGCCGGACAAGGCATACTTCGTCAACGACGGTTCTTTTGAAAACCTCGAACCGTCGCAAACGGCAGGTATTCTTGCTGATGTAATCGGTTCTAAAATCGAGTATGATCTGATTATCTGCGGTGAGGGTTCGAGCGATCTCTATGCCCAGCAGGTCGGACCTCGCCTGGCTGAAAGGTTAGGTATTCCCTGTATTTCTTTCGTGCAGAAGCTTACCATCGAAGGCAATCAAATCATAGCGGAGCGTAGACTTGAAGATGGTATCGAAGTTACTGCCGCACCTATGCCGGTATTGGTAACTGTACTGCCCGATATCAATACTCCCAGAATCCCGGGGGTGAAAGATACACTGATGGCCTCCAAAAAGGAGGTTATTAACGTCACAAAAGATGACCTTACACAAATATATGAAGAACATCTGCAAACCACCAGCGTGCTGGCAGCGAGCATGGAACGGAACTGCGTGAAGTTCGGGACAGAACCGGGAGATATCACCGGGTTTGTGGAAGCTCTATTGAAAGAAGGAGTGATCAGATAAATGGCTGGAGTTTGGATTTTAGCAGAAAATCGTGGACAGACCCTGGAGCTTTTAAATATTGGCCGGGATCTGGCCTCGAAAATGGAAACAACGCTGGCTGCATTTCTCTGGCAGGACAGAGAGCTCGCCGAGGAATATATTTCCCATGGAGCTGATGAAGTCCTTTTACTGCCCTCCCTCCCCGAAGACCAATCCCTGGATGCTTATATTCCTGTAATAGCTGAAGAGGCGCAAAAAGAAGATCCCGATATATTTCTCGTGGCCGCCACAATGAGGGGCAAAGAAATGGCTGCCCGTATTGCTACCCGCTTGAATACCGGGTTGTGTAGTGACTGCATTGCCTTGAATCTTAATGATGAAAGCAAAATACTGGAAATGGAACGCCTGGCTTTTGGAGGAGCGGCAGTGCAAAAAGTGACCTGTCCCACCCGACCTGTGATGGCTACAATACCGCTCCGGACATTTGAACCGGCGACAGAGCAAGGTGGCAGAGAAGGACAGTTGAAAGAGTTCCCGTCTCCCCCTCCGTCACCCGTTAAAGTACTCGAGAGAAAACCGAAAGAACGGGAAGCGAAAGATATAGCAGAAGCCAGTGTTGTTGTCTGTGTGGGAAGAGGTATCGAAAAAGAGGAAGATATGGCCCTGGCACGCGAACTGGCTGACGTTCTTGGAGGAGAAATAGGCTGCACGAGGCCGATTTCCGAGGAAATGCACTGGTTGCCGGAAGAGCTGTGCATTGGTCTGTCAGGCGTACATGTAAAACCGGAACTTTATATCGGCCTGGGTGTATCCGGCCAGGTACAACATGTAACGGGAATACGCGACGCAAAGGTAATCTGTGCCATAAACAAAGACAAAAATGCTCCCATTTTTGACGCCGCAGACTACGGTGTAATCGGCGATCTCTATGATGTAGTGCCGAAACTGATTGAGGAATTTAAGAAAGCGACAACATCATAAGAAATTTTTAAAAAATTGAAACAAGAAAAACTGCCAAGCTTCTTTTGACAAGCACCTGCTTACGCATAACGGTTTTTACCTCCATAAACTCATATTATTGTTTTTCCCGATAGCAAAGGAACGTAACATATTTCGAAAAAAATGCAAATCTTGTCATTCCCGCGTAGGCGGGAATCCAGTTATTGTGAGGTGTTATAGACTCCCGCTTCCGCGGGAGTGACAAGATTTGGACTTTTTACGAATGCGTCATATTTGATGATCCCGTAACAAGTTTTGATCTTGCTGATTTACTGTCTTAATTCTTGACTCCATTTTCAAATCTGTGGTATTTCGTTTTTCCATTTCAGGATGACTTATATGATTAAGAACCTACATAAATTATTTTCCTCAGTAAGGCTCACCATATTTTTATTTCTTTTCCTGGCAGTCACCTCTATCCTGGGTACGATAATCCCGCAGGGTCTGCCCATCGAAAGGTACAAAGCTCTTTACAGCTCCGGCGTATTCTCTGTTTTAAAGTTTTTTGATATCTTCGACATGTACCACTCATTGTGGTTCTTACTTCTCCTCGTATTATTGTCAATCAACATAACTATATGCACATCCAGACAAATTCCCCGCATTATTAAACTTATTTTCCCGGAGAAAAAAGAGATTGATGACACAGTTTTCATATCATCACAGATCCGGAAAACATTTCAAAGTCAGAAAAAGCTGTCAGATATTGAACGGCAATCGGAAATGCTCACAAAATCCCTTGTTGGAAACCCTGTAAAAGTAAAAAAGGAAGATGGTACGTGTTATTTCTTTGCAGAAAAAGGGAAGTACTCAAGGCTGGGAGTGATCTTTGTCCATATCAGCATTCTTTTGATACTGGCTGGGGGGCTGATAGGGACTATATTGGGATTTAACGGCCAGATGAATATTGTTGAGGGGAACAGGTCTGATACAGCAATACTGTTTGGCGGGAAAGGGACGGAAAAACTCGGTTTTGACGTTAGCTGTGATGATTTTACTGTTGAGTTCTATGAAACAGGTATGCCCAAAGAATATAAAACTGATTTAACGATAATAGATGATGAGAAAAAAGTTACCTCCGGAACAATCAGAGTGAACCATCCCTTTTTTTATAAGGGACTGAAGTTCTGCCAGGCAACATATGGCATTGCCGGAGTAAGCGATTTCAGGATCGTTGCAAAAAACAACGTAATGGGGGAAGAAACCGTTTTAAAACTGAATATGATGAAGAAAGTTTCTCTCCCGGACAGCAATGCTTCCTTTGCAATAGCCAGATTTGTACCCGATCACGGCGGTAGTGGCCCTGCAGTATTGGGAGTTTTACTTGAACCGGAAAAAGCACACGACATATTCTGGATATTAAAAAATGGCCGGAACATTAATCAACAGCAAAGGGGTGGTTTCACCTTTACGTTAAAGGACTTTACAAAGCTTTATTATACCGGTATCCAGGTCAGCAAGGATCCGGGGGTTCCTCTTGTCTGGACCGGTTTCAGTCTTATTGTGATTGGTTTCATCTTGAGTCTCTTTTTCGCCCATAAGAGGATATGGTTAAGGATTTCAGGTTCACAGGATAAATACGAAATTTCTATCGCCGCCAGCGTTAGCAAGAACAGGAAAACCTTTGAAGAAAAGCTGGAAGAGTATTTACGGACAGCCTCCTATGGATTTACAGTAGAGTAAAATAGAATGGACGACACCTTTCTTATCAGTATAGTGACGTTTACCTATTTTTCCGCCGCCGTTGCTTTTCTTATTTCCATCATTTTCCGTAAGAAATCTGTGGATAAAGCGGCACTTGTAATTACCGTTGTCGGATTAACACTCCAAACGTCGGCGATAATTATGCGCTGGATTCACTCGTATAAACTGGGAATAGGGCATGCGCCGCTCTCAAATTTTTATGAGTCCCTGGTATTTTTTTCATGGTCCATTATTTTCGTTTATTTGATAATGAAAAGGCGATATCAGAACAACCTTGTCGGTATCCTCTCTGCCTTTTTCGCCTTTTTAATATTATCATATGCCTCTCTATCCGGCGACGTAAACTGCACGATTCAACCTCTTATCCCCGCGCTTCAAAGCAACTGGTTGATAAGCCACGTTGTCAGTTCTTTTCTCGCCTATGCCTGTTTTGCCATCGCTTTTGGGACGAGCATCCTATATCTGTTTAAGATTAAGGCCAAAGTAAACATTGTGAATCTGCTTCCTGATGCAACTTTTTTAGACGAAGTTACCTACAAAATGATATCGATAGGTTTTGTATTGTTAACGCTGTGTATTATTACGGGGGCTGCGTGGGCTGACAGAGCCTGGGGAAGATACTGGGGATGGGACCCAAAGGAAACATGGTCCCTCATTACGTGGCTGATCTATGGCGCCTTTCTCCATGCACGCCTTGCCAGGGGATGGAAAGGCGTTAAAATGTCTCTCGTTTCAATAATCGGTTTTATTGCCGTTATTTTCACCTATTTAGGGGTCAACTACATTCTTTCCGGCCTTCACAGCTATCTTTGATGGCTTTGTAAAAAGTCCAACTTCTGCGTTCCGCTGCAGAAGGCAACCTATTTTAACTTTATGTTTTTCATGATGCATCTTTTGCTGATCAGCGGCATTTTGTATATGTATCCCTCCTATTTTTCGTCCTTTATTTCTTTTATCGGCGGTTTAAAAGTTGTGGCCGTTTTTCATTACATTATGGCTATTATATTTACAGCCTTTTTTGTCGCTCATATCTACCTGGCCACCACGGGTCATACCATGAGACCTTTGCAAAACGCCCCCTTTCGCCCAATTTCGGCGTCAGTCTCAAATTTTAATCCTCAAAATACTCAATGTATTCCTGCGGTTAAAATTTTCGCCTTCCTTGAACTTGAACGAAACTGAATATTTTTCAAAGGTCTCACCATCTTTGCAGATTTTATCGCCATGATTACAGGATATGCTGAAAAGGAAGAACATTAGGGTTGTAACGGGCATATTTCACCTCTGGCGATGGCTTCCGGATGTGCAGACTTTCCACAAGCACAGGGACGCTGAATACAACAATATCCGCAGCCAACGCATTCTTCTGCCGGTGTGTTATCTCGGATCATTGAAAACCCTTCTGCCCCTAACTTTTGCGGCTCGTGCTGGCGACAAAGGTCGACGGAACCTGCATAACCCTTTTGCCTTTGCACTTCGGGCAGGCAACCTTCCCTTTTTCATACTCGGCAAGAGTTTGAAGCAGCGTGAACTTATGCTGACAGCTCTTGGATTTACATTGATATTCGTAAGTCGGCATGCTCATTTACCCTTTTAGAATTTTCTCTAATTCTATTGGATTAAATCACATTCTTCAAGAAGAATTTAGCATTTTCTGTATTCTCAGAGGATGTTCCATAAAAACCCCGCGTCCCTTCCGGAAAGCGGGGTTTCACTGTCAATGCAATTTATTCTTTTATAACCGCTCAGGAATGCTCCCCGGCCTTCCGGAGGAGAAGCTCCCGGTCTTCATCTACCATATCCTGAATATGTTTCAAATCCTGGTCTGTTAAATGTTTGAATCGCCCCTGAAGCTTGAAATACTCCCTTACGGGATATTCCTTGGGTTTGTAGTTGATTGTATATTTTACACCGTCTTCCACCTCATAAAGAGGGAAGATGTTCGTCTGCACAGCCATGCGGGCAATTTTAACGGATATCTCAGAAGGAATCCGCCAGCCGGTGGGACAGGTGGCATATATATGAAGAAATCTCGATCCTTTTATTGCCTTTGCTTTTTTGGTCTTTCTAACCAGATCTTCCGGGAAAGCAATGTTCGCTGTCGCCGCATAAGGAATCCGGTGAGCAACCAAGGCTTCGACAATATTCTTTTTCCGCATTTTTTTCCACTCACTTCCGGGTGTGGTAGTAGTCCATGCACCGTAAGGCGTAGAAGAACTGCGTTGAATTCCCGTATTCATATATGCTTCATTATCATAACAGACGTAGATAAAATCTTCATTCCGTTCCACAGCACCGCTAAGTGCCTGAAACCCGATATCAAATGTCCCCCCATCACCAGCCCACGTGACAACGGTTGTTTCCGTGTCTCCTTTAACGTCCAGTGCCGCTCTGACACCACTGGCTACAGCGCCTCCCGTTTCAAATGCGCTGTGTATGACGGGAACTTTTAAAGTTGACTGGGGGTAGGGTCCTGCAATGACAGACCAGCAGCACGCGGGAAGAACGATGATCATTTTGTCTCCCAAAGCCTTTAAAAAAAATCTCATGGCAATTGCAGCGCCACAGCCAGGACAAGCCACATGTCCCGGATACATGTACTCTTCATCAAGAACGTTCAGCTCCATGACCTATACCTCCTGAAGCCCCAACCAGATGCTTTCTTTTTCCGGGGCTTCGTTGTTTTTGGTTCGCCAGTAAATGTCTTCCAATAGATCAGCAGTTACGTCGCGCCCGCCTAATCCCACAATATAGCCGAATACAGGGGGATGACCGGCAAGGTTACAAAGGGCGGCACGCACCTCCTGCGCAAAGATACCCGATGCTCCGAAAGAAATATTACGGTCAATGACGGCGACTTTTGGGGCTGTTTTTAGCACTTGGCGAATTATATCCACGGGAAAAGGACGGAAAAGTTTTATCTTGAGAAGTCCAACCTTTTCTCCTCTCGCGCGCAAATCATCAATCACCTGACGGCTCGTACTGGTAATCGTCCCCGATGTCACCAAAACGATTTCTGCATCATCACATAATACCGGCTCCACCGAACCATAACGACGGTCAAAGATTGCTGCATATTCATCTTCAACATCCTGAAATCGTGACAGGGTTTCCTCCATAGCCTCGGCAATATTATAGCGCATTTCCATGTAAGCGTTTGGCGTCACCAGCGAGCCAAACGCACAGGGGTCTTCTGTGTCTACTTGAAATTTAGGCGCGTATGGCGGGAGAAATCGATCTACCAGTTCCTGATCAGGCACATCCACCGGTTCGTATGTATGAGAAAGGAAAAATGCATCCAGAACCACCATAACAGGCAGGTTCACCCATTCCCCCAGACGAAAGGCCTGGATGGTTGTATCAATAACTTCCTGACCATTTTCACAATACAACTGTATCCAGCCTGTATCCCTTTGAGCAAGACTGTCAGTCTGATCGGTCCAGATGTTCCAGCCCGGAGCGAGGGCCCGATTCACTTCTGCCATCACTATGGGAACTCTGGCACCTGAAGACCAGTGGAGGAGTTCATGCATCAGAGCAAGCCCCTGAGAAGAAGTGGCGGTAAAAGTCCGCACACCCGTTGTTGCCGCTCCGATGAGAGTAGCCAGTGCCGAATGTTCGCTCTCGACGCGCAAAAAACGGGCATTCATGGTACCATTCGCACAATATTCCGAAAGAAACTCCACAATATGGGTCTGAGGTGTTATGGGATAAGCGGAAATGACATCAACCCTCGCCAGGCGTACAGCTTCAGCCACAGCCTGGCTTCCTTCCAGGACACGTTTCATTGACCTTCCTCCTCCAGGACCATGGCATTACGGGGACATTCAACCACACACAGGCCACACCCCTTGCAGTAATCATAATTGATGTGCCGTCCCTGGGAACTGTTGTCACGGATTACTGATAAATCCGGGCAGAACAGATAACAGTTATCACACTGATTACACAGTCCGCAATTAAAGCAGCGTTCTGCTTCTCTCATTGCCAGGTTCGCTGAGATCTTGAGATCTATTTCCTCAAAGGTTTTCAGTCGCTCCTCTATCAAAAGCCGTGGCTGGGTGACCCTTGGGATTAACTGGAAATAATCCGTATTGATTTCATTATACACGACAACATGGCGCTTTCTCTGACTGCGAGGACCTCCCATATAAACTTCCATGGAAAGTGGGGGACCGTCTCCCACGGCACAGGTCTCCAGTCTGGATTCGATGGCATCAAATCCCTCATGGAAAAAAATGTCCAGGGCTATGGCGGCTTCTTTTCCGGATGCCACCGCATGGACGACACTCTTTGTTTTATTTGTCAGGTCTCCGCCAAAAATGAGCGCTGCACCCCGGGAACTATTAACCAACACTGAATTGCCCAGAGTAAGCATGTTTTCTTCTTTATCAGGGGGGTTATACCAGGCCTCAGCCGCTTCTTCACCAATGGCCTTGAAAATTCTCTGAACTTTAATTTCTTCGGTTTTATCTCCTTCAGGTTCGATGGCGGCCCGCCCATCCACATCTTTTCCAGCAACTTTCATATGTTGTACTGTCAGAGTGTACTCATTGCCATTGAACTCTACCTTTGCGGGAGCCAGAAGTTCTCTGATTTCAACTCTTTCCTCAATGGCCATCTGTATTTCCTGGTCAAAAGCCGGCATGTCCTGGCGGCGACGTCGATAAACGATAAGAGACTTTCCACCCAGTCGAATTATATTACGGGCAACATCGACGGCTGTGTTGCCTCCCCCGATCACTGCGACAAGGCCATCGAAAGAAGGCTTCTCTCCCTCGCGGATTTTCCTTAAAAACTCAAAGCCGTTTTCGACGCCTTCAATGTCTTCCCCGGGGATATTCAACCTGCGTGTACGGGAATGACCACAACCCACAAATATGGCGCTGTAATCACTTATCGCCTCTTTGATAAAATCCTGTGAAATGTGCTTTCCTGTGTGGATACGGACACCCATCTCTTCAATTCGTGAGATCTCACTTCTTAGAACCGAAACGGGCAGGCGATAGAGAGGTATTCCCCAGCGAAGGATTCCTCCCGCTTCAGGCATGGACTCGAAAACATCACATGTATAGCCGAGAAGCGTAAGAAAATAGGCTGCAGCAAGACCACTGGGACCGGCCCCTACAACAGCAACTTTCTCTCTTTTGGAAGGAAGTTTATCAATAGACGGTTTGAACTCATTTCGACTGGCCGTATCGGCAAGAAAACGTTCGATACTGTGGATGGCAATGGCTTCATCGAATTCGCCCCTGTTGCATTTCCCCTCGCAAGGATGATAGCAGACACGCCCGCATACGGCAGGAAAGGGATTTTCTCTGAGTATGGTTTCCCAGGCCTCCTTGAACATTCCCTGAGTCATCAACATTTCAATTTGTCCGATATCTTCACCGGCAGGGCAGGCGGTACTGCAAGGCGCTGTTTTTTCCGCATAACCAGGTTTAAGAAAACGCCATGAACCTGTCAGGTTGCTTTCTGTAGACATATAAGAACGCGGGATTAACAATGGAACTACGCTTTCTGATTCTCTTTTTTCTGCCATTTTCTATCCCTCAATCGAATGTTGTTTGTCTGATCGCTCTTCGAATTTCAACATAAATAATTTTATGCCTCAGCTACACCATTCTTTATTATTAATCCAACGATTTGAACTTCGTCGTAAGCCTCCTCCGCCGCCTTAATATTTCGTTCAACCTCGACAGGAATTTCTTCTCTGATAGCTGCCTTAATTGCATCCATTGGGGGCATATCAAATACACGCGCAAAGGCTCCGATCATTGTTGTGTTGACGATAGGATGAGTGCGGGTGCCCAGTTTGTTTCTCAAAGCTATCCTGCTGGCATTAACAAAAGCAAGCCGAAAGCCTGTAAAGGGACTCAGATCAGCGGGAGTACCCGGACTGTTGATGATGATCCATCCTTCCGGCTTAAGTCCTCTGGTAACGTCAATGCTCTGGAGCAGGGTATGATCCTGAACCACGACATGATCGGGATTGTAGACATTGGTCCTTACCAGTATGCTTTCTTTGTCCATGCGCACATAGGCCTCAACAGGAGCCCCCCTTCTCTCCACACCAAAGACTGGAAAGCTCTGAACCTGGTAGCCTGCCTGGAATAAAGCCTTGGCAAGTAAAATCGAGGCTATGACAGTCCCCTGTCCACCACGGCCGTGAAAACGGATCTCAAGCATGCCAACTCCTTTCTTCCTTATCGTTCCCTCTCCCTCGGAGGGAGAGGGTCAGGGTGAGGGGGAACGATTCTATTCTTTGGCCCAGACCACAACGATTGCTTTGGCCGGTTTGTCAGTTAGAGAACGAAAACTGTGATTAATATCCGATTCAAAATAGATGGAATCACCGGGATTGAGTACCTCCATCCGATCGTCCGTACGAAATTCAAGCGTTCCTTCAAGGACATATAGAAACTCCTCTCCTTCGTGATTCACAAAAACCATATTGCTTATGTCCATGGGCCGAAATTCAACCAGAAGAGGCTCCATATGTTTGTCAGGTTTTTTCGCTTCGAGGGTCTCGTAAATATAATCGACCTCCCCTTCATGATGGTGTGGCCGACGTTCCAGCCTGATCCGCTCGCCACTCCGTGTAACGGATATCTTTTCGCTGACTGGCTCATCCTCAAAAAAATAGGCCATACCCACATTCAGGGCCTTGGCCAGTTTGAGCAGTGTGGCTACGGGAGGAATAACATCCCCACTTTCAATTTCAGCCAAAACAGATTTAGAAATTCCCGTTTTTGTAACCAGATCCTGTAAAGTATAGTTCTTTGTCTGTCTGAGCTCTCTTAACTTACTGCCGATTTTAAATTCGTCGACAACCGGTGCACCCCTGTCTTTGCTTTGTCTCATTTTTTCACCTCAACGACAGTAATTGATTCTAAAAAACCGGTAAACATATAACCGCTGATCGGGAAGATGGAAAGTAAATGTATAGGAGAAAGATAATCCGTAAGTAGGTTTTATAGTAAGATAATAGTTTCATTTGTCAAGAAAATATATGCTATTTTACGTAATCCATCCCTTTAACTTAACAATCCAAGGAAATATTACTTCTTGCAAATGTCTTCTCGCCTGATATCAGGAAGCTTTTCCACAACCTGAACTATCTCCGGGTCATTTTCCAGCCAGTGCTTCAAATTTCCCAACAGGGAGGCCGCATAGGGACTGCTGTGTCCGTTTGCAAGGTGATAATTACCCCATAAACCCTCCTTTATGTGGCTGACCAGACCTGCAGCTTCGAGTACCTTCAGGTGCTTGGATACAGTGGGCTGGGCTATCTCCAGTGCTGCCTGGATTTCGCACACGCACATGGTCCTGAGCTGCATCATTTTAAGCATCTTCACCCTGTTGGGATCGGAAAGAGCCTTAATGACCTTAATGAAATCTTTCACGGGAACTCCTTTTCATATTACTCTATAGCAATACAGATATCAATCCGGCAGATGTCAAACAAATATTTGATTCCCCGCCATGAAAAGAGGTTATGACAATGATGACGATTTCCTCAGAAGAAGAAATGAAATCAGGTTTTCTGATCCGAATCTTGCATAACCTGATTTCTTTTTAGAATGTTCCCTACAACTCGTATGGTGATTATCGACTTGTCGGGATAGTTGGTCTTTAGTTTCAAGAAACCATTATATCGTTCTTTTGCAACACTTTTATTTCTGAAGAATATTTTGAAGGATCTGCCTTCTTTTACGGTCTCGATCCGGTACTCCACCTTATCAGGAAGAGAGAAACTCATCGGCTCTAATAAAAGGGACGCGGGATTATTAGCGCGAATGGTAACTACTCTTTCAATTGTATCGTCTGCAAAGCCACCCAGGTAGGCTGCCCGCGGCGATATTGAAATTGACACCTTGACAAAACCCCTGATACTTATCCTGACAATCCTATTTCCGGGATCATTGGTATATACCTTAGCGTGTTTGCTAATATTGCCACTGCCCCCAGATGTATTGACTTTCAATACGATCCTGCCCTCACCACCGGGAGGGATTACCCTGTCATACAGAGCAACACTGCATCCTCAGTCGGGTTGGACTCTTTGTATCGCCAGGTTCTTCTCGCCTCGATTAAAAACCCTGAAAGCATGCTCGATGATCTCCCCTTCCCTGACCTCCTTGAAATCAAAAGACCTCTCCTCCATAACCATCAGAGGCCCTTTGATTTCCCCGGCTCCGAGGGCAGATATGCCAAATGCATGGCACAAAGCCAATAATGAAATAACAAGGCAGATTTTCCTCATTGATCAGTTCTCCTTTGACTGATATTCATTTTTATTTATTAGTGACTGCCCCAAAAAAGGTGCCAGCCACTTTTTAATCTCTTCTTTCGACGGCACCTTTCCCACGGACATTGTCTTCCCATTAATGACCAGCGCCGGAGATCCAATAACACGGTATTTTGCTATTTCCCTGATATCAGTTATGTGCTCCACGTCTGCAGCAAGATTCACTTCGGACAGGGCATTGATCACCTCTTTTTTTATCCAGTCACACCGTGCACACCCTGTTCCAAGGATTTTAATTTCCAGTGTCTGTGACACTGTTTCACCTTCTTCAAATGGTTGACCGAGGTGCTTTCTGAATTCCCGGACGAAGGCCTGGCCATATTTATCAGCGGCTCGATTCGGTATATAGTTCTTTTTTGACAGCCGTTTTATCAGCTCAGCTTTAACCTCCTCATCGGCTTTCTGTGCATAATCTTTAGCCATCGTCTGAATGACGCTTTCGAGTCCCACAATGCCAATTCTCCGGTTGTTTATTTTGATCTGACTTACATCCTTATCAGTCATGGTATCTCTTTCCTTTACTTATCGAAAAAGAAGTCTCCAAATCAAGAACAACAGGAACTATCAGAATCACTTATTTTCGGTAAAAAAGTTGTTTCATCATTTTCATAGAGTTCCCTTACCATCTTTTTTGCCTTTTCAACATCTTCTCTCATAACATTCGGACTCATAGTCTTTTCAATACCAAGATCGGTCAGAACCAGGCATGTCTTTATCGGGATTTCAGCATGTTCGAGAATCATTTTGCCGCATCCTACTGCACAGCCATCAATTACAATATTATCAGCTTCGCCGGCAGCACGGAGAAATCCACGTCTATGAGCACCGATTCCGGCCAGACAGAAGGGACGTGCAAATCCTTCCTGCACGAGCTCTGCTACGACCTGATGTGACAATTGTCCAACATTGGCGCCGCCGGAACAGGACATGATCAATACTCTTTTGCCGGACACGTTGTTTTCCTGGGACATTATTATTTCTCCTTTCATAAATATTCTTATAAAAATTGGCTCAATCATCCAAATAATGTACCGTTTTCTTTATTATTTCTTTATCCTTCCCTCTTATAAATCGTGAAACAGACACCAATGCCTGATCAAAGAAAAAAACATGGATGGCCATTCCCAGGAGACTCAGGTCTCTTAACAGATAGAGCAAGTTTATTGTTCCCGCGTCAGCGGCTGTTGAAAAACAGCCGCAGGCAATGTCAAGCCCCCGTGCGAGATTGATGGTTAGAGCACAAGCGAAGATGCCAAGGAGCACTGACGCCACCAGGGAGCTGCCCATAGTCCAGATACCGAGCAAAAGGCTTCCACCCACCATTATCTCGACCCAGGGAAGGAGAATGGCAACGGCATTAATCATCCATTCAGGGAGAAGTTTATAGTTATAGATGGAAAGGGCAAATCCCGCAGGATCAATTACCTTGATAATCCCTGCATAAAGAAAAATGCCACCCAGAAAGTATCGGAAGCAAAGGGACAGAATAGGTGATTTGCACCAGGATAAGATTTTTTGTTTCATCATCCTTCTTCCTTTTCAATGGGACAGCCCGCCGTACGCCAGCGGCTCCATCCATTGACGAGAACCTTGACCGATGGAACTCCTTTCTTCTGAAGGGCCCTTGCCAGCTCGGCACCTAAAAGGCAGTCCATCCCATCACAGTAAGAAATGATCTTCATACCGGTATTTGCCATATCCCGCACTGATTCCACCCAGCCCTCAACTTCACCAAAAGGTATATTCAGCGCCCCCGGGAAGTGCCCTTCATCAAAGCTTCCGGGATCCCGGGCATCCAGAAAAATCGCCTCGTTTTTCTGCCGAAGGGAGCATGCTTCCTCCAGGGATATTTCCTGCAGTTCTTCCAGTAAGTCGGCAGTTACAGATGATGGAGACCAGGATCCAACCCACGGGAATTTGGATGGCCTAAGAGCATTAAACGATCCACCGATCATCAAACTCAGGACAACTAATACAATGCCCTGCCGGATTCCCAATTTCGCGGTAACGGCAAATTTGCCTGATTTTAACATATTATGAACTCATTAAAAATGGATTTACAATAAAATAGAAACCTAAAACCCCGATAACGACACCTGCACCTTTCCGAAACCAGTTCCCTGCTCCTTGCCATACACGGTTTTCCAGCAGCCCTCTCACTGCCGCTGTGGAGCTGCCAGCCACAACAATGGGCAGACAATGACCGATGGCAAACAGCAGGATAAGCAGAATTCCCGTTGCCACTTTTTGCTGGATTGTTATAATCGCAAGTATGGGGGCAATAAAACCGAAAGTGCAGGAACCGGAGAGCACTCCATAGGCAAGACCCAGGACAAAGGCCCCTAAAAGGCCTTTGAGATTTAACCGGTGTAAGGGTCCACCTGAAAAGGAGCACTTTTCCACGCCGAATAAACCCAGAGCCACCCAAACCAGAAACAACCCTACCAGGATCTGCCAGTAGTTGCCGATATCGCCCAACATTCGGCCCAGAAGAGCGCAAATTATACCTACCAGAGCAATGGAAATAAAGAGACCGAAGGTGAAAGAAACAGAATAATTCACAGCTTCCCCGGGTTTTAATATCTGTTTCTGTCCGCCTACATAGGCCACAATTAAGGGTATGGAAGCCAGGTGACAGGGACTGAAAAGGACACTTATCATGCCCCATAAAAAGCAACCCAGGGCAGCCAATGCCGTTGCTCCCGTGATCCATTCATTGACGGTCAGAAAGAATGATTCAAGCATTTGTACTCCCATTTACTCTCATAGTTAGAGTCTGCTTAATTTCTTCGTATCCTGAATTTCAGATTGACTTACACCCATATCATTAAGCTGCTCGATAATCGCCTTCTCGCTCATGAATCCCACATGTCGATAAACCTCTTCACCCTCTTTATTAAAGAATATTTGTGTAGGAATAGCTCGTATACCAAATCTTTGCGCTTGATCGCGATATTTACAGACATCAATAAAGATAATGGCAGCCTTTTCCTTATAGACCTTTTCTAACTTACGCAGGATCGGTGCCATTAACTTGCAGGGGATGCATGCTGCAGCACCCAGATCCACCATTGTGACCATGCCCTTTACGGGAACTACACTTACTTCACCCGATTCAGATGAAAGCGCACCGGACTTTATTCCCCCAACAGGAGCGAATAAAACCATCAACCCAAGAAAAGTCATCAGAATTTTCTTTCTCATCTATATGTGCCCCCCAATGAAACAATTATTATTAATACAATTCCCACAAAATCACCCGATAATTCGTCATAACAATCCCTTTTAAGTTTGTTATTTTTCTCATGTTCTCCGATACTTTAATTACACGTTGAAAGGCAAATACACTCACAATTACTGAAAGAGACCTTTGCAGAATATTCAATTTTGTTCAAGTTCAAGGAAGGCGAAAATTTTAACCACAGGAATATATTGGATATTTCGAGGATTAAAATTTGAGACTGACGCAGAAATTGGTCAAAAGGGAACGTTATGCAAAGGTCTCTGAAAAAGGGGCTGTTTTCAGCCCGCCCCTGACTAAATTGAGGACAACAACTTTGCCTTGTTAATCGAGCTACTTGATATCGGAAAAAATCTTTTTCAGTTCACTAACCTTTGGAACCTTTCCGGAAATCACAACCTTGCCATCAACGATCACCGCCGGTGTAAACATAACACCCAGCTTTACAAACTCTCTCATATCGGAAAGCTTGGAAATGTCCGCATCAATGCCCATTTCAGTAACTGCTTCAATAACATTTTTTTCTACTGCATGACATCTCGCACAACCGGGCCCTGCAACCTGTATTTTCATATCTAACCTCCTTAAAACCAATATTAAAAAATAAAGTTTCCAAAAAACCAACCCGTAAATGTCCCGAGAATGATTATGGTTATCACGTAAACAACGGCCTTTTTAATCCCGAAAACCCTCGCTATAGCGATCCAGTTCGGCAGACTCAAGCCCGGCCCGGTAAGCAGCAGGGTCAGTGCCGGCCCCTTGCCCATTCCTAACTTCATAAGTGTGTCTACAAACGGGGCCTCCGTCATGGTGGCGAAGTAACTGACGGCTCCGATAAGGGTGGCAAAGAAAGAGGCCGAAACAGAGTTCCCGCCAAGCCATGTTTTTATCCATTCTTCGGGTAAAATTGCTCCTATAACGCCAACGACAAAAACACCAATAAGGAGCAACGGAAAGATAATCTTTACAAACCACCATGTTTCTCTGAGCCAGTCATAAATCTTTTCCCGTGGCAAGACTTTTAAGGCGTATATGGCCATGACAAGGGTTGATGCACCCCAGACGAGAACCTTGTTTAGATATGGCCCTTTCTGTACGAGATAATTTGGTGACAGCAGAGACACAACTATCAATACCAGAAGAATTACCTCTCGCCAGGAAATGAGTTCCAACTTTTCGTCATGCCCGCCAATGGCCGCAATTGCCTCACCCGGGTTATTTTTCTGAGCGAAAAACAGTGTCATCACACTGCCCACGATGAAGGCCATAAGAAGGGCGGCAATTATTCTTGATATAACCATTTCGCTGCCGAGAATCGTGCCGGTGTATGTCAGGGCAAGTATGTTCGCGGCAGGAGCGACCCAGAGAATAATGAACGCCACCCCGACACCGGCGCCTCCGTAGAAAAGACCGCTGGCAACAGGAATAACAGTGCACGAACATGCAGCTATAAGAAAGCTCGATACGCTTGCAATGGAAAATGATTTGATCTTATTTGCTCTCTCACCAAGGTAAAGAATAACAGCCTCCCGCCTGACAAATGTGACAATAGCGCCGGCAAGAAGAAAGGCCGGAACGAGACATGTCAATACGTGTGTGGCAATGTAGCCCTTTAACGCGAGAAGCCCCGCTATAATTAATTTTTCAATCACAAATTTAATCTCCTTTCTGAAATGCTAATTCTAATTCGAAACAACCTTGTCATCAATATTTCCATATAGCAATATATATAAAGCAAAAAATTGCTTTTTAACGTACATGGCTCTGTGCTGCAACATCTTGGGTATCTTCACTCTATTGGGCTCGGAAAGAGCCTTGATGACCTTAATAAAATCTTTCACGAAGTATCCTTCATATATTACTATCAGGTAATATATAAATCAATCCGGCGGTTGTCAAGAAAATATTTTGAAACATTGATCCCTGTCTTTCAACCTTTCAATCCTACAAAGCTACCCTTCATCACATAATCTTTACTTTTTTCCCGTTCTGTTTAATTATAATTACCAAACTCGAAATAATCTTTATTAGTTACATAAAAAAGGTTTGACTTTGAATTTACATAGGAGTATTTTTTAGCCAGGCAGAGGAACTTAATACCATGACCAAATCATCAACTCTGGAAAGATCACAAATCATATTCCCCCAAAGTATTCAACATTGGACTCATTTTTTCTATAATAGTGTCAGGTGGTGTATTTTTTATCCCATTATTCTTTAACCTTTTTGGAAGAAAGGAGGTAGTGTATGACAACACTTATTATTGTTATCGGTTTTTCAGTTTACATGATTCTCTATTTTACGTATGGAAAAAAATTGGAGAAGGACATCGTCATGGCTTCCGATGCCAACGAGGCACCGTCGAAGCGTCTCTATGACGGTGTCGATTACATCCCGGCGAGGAAAGAGGTCCTTTTCGGACATCACTTTGCCTCCATCGCCGGCGCCGCTCCGATTATCGGTCCCGCGCTGGCCATATGCTGGGGCTGGGTCCCCGGTCTGCTCTGGGTATGGTTCGGCAATATCTTTATCGGCGCCGTTCACGATTACCTGGCGTTGATGGCATCCGTCCGCTATGACGGTAAATCTATCCAGTTTGTTGCCTCAGACCTTATGGGCAAGAGAACCGGGACTGCATTCTACTGGATTGTTTTCTTTCTCCTCATCCTGGTTGTCGCAGCTTTCGGAGCCGTTGTCGGTGGCATGTTTGTCAGAACTCCGGCCATTGCCTCGGCTTTTATATGGATGATTGTTGCGGCCGTCATCCTCGGTGTTCTGATGTACCGTGTTAAGATGAATTTCACCGGAGCCACCTTGATCGGAATTGCCATGCTGGTTGCCGCCATCTGGCTGGGAGTTCAATTCCCCATAAAGGCAGGTTTCGACACATGGATGGTGTTTTTCTTCTTCTACATCATTATCGCCGCGGCTATTCCCGTTAATGTTCTGTTACAGCCGAGAGATTATCTGAACTCCTTCCTCTTGTATGCAGGATTACTTTTAGGCTTTCTCGCCGCCGTGTTCGCATTCAGGGGATTTGAGATTCCGGCATTTTCATCTTTCTCGCCGATCCTCCTCGGGGGCAAACCGACACCTTTCTGGCCGGCTATCCCTCTGATCATCGCCTGCGGTTCGCTTTCCGGGTTCCACTCTCTCGTTGCTTCGGGGACAACCTCCAAACAGCTTGAAAAGGAAAGTGACGGATTGTTCATCGGTTACGGCGCCATGTTTACTGAAGGATTCCTGTCCACCATTGTCATCGTATCCATAGCAGGTTTCGGATACACCGCCCTTAAAAATGCGGGTGCGGCGATGAATGTAGCGGTGACTCTGGATGCGGGCAACTGGGCGGCCATGTTTACCAAGACAACGGGAGCTGTCAAACTGGGTGCAGCAAACCTGTTTGTCCAGTCCTACGCAGATATGGTTTCCGCAACGTGGCTGGGTTTTATTCCTACCAAGTTTGTTAAGGTACTTGCCGGAATGTGGGTCGCCGCGTTTGCCATGACCACGCTGGATACGACCAACAGGCTGGCACGTTACTGCATCGCGGAAATGGCCGCTCCTCTTAAAGAAAGCGCCACCGGAGCATACACTTTCCTGACAAACCGCTGGGTTGGCTCTATCATTCCGGCGGCAATAGGGATCTATCTGGCCTGGAGTAAAAACTTCCTGATCGTATGGGCCTCTTTTGGAGCGGCAAACCAGTTGATTGCTGCAATCGCCCTCATGACCGGCGCGGCCTTTGTTGCCAAAAAACTGAAATCGCCATTTGCAAGTGTTGCTGTAATTCCAGCCTGGCTGCTCTGGATCACCGTAACCTGTGGTCTTGTCTGGTTCATGGCGGTTGTAATGCCGGGCTCTATCGCCGCGAAACCTGTTCCTGGATGGACGGTTATGATTATCGTAGGCGTAATGCTGGTTATGAATATTATTTTCATCGTCGACTTTGCCAGGACATATAAGAAAGAGTAACATTCACGTAAACCGGTGTACGGCTGTAGTGCCGTGCACCGGTTTAACCAAACATAGCTCAAGAAGCCATCCGAATGAATTTTTCAGTCTTCAGTTTTTCCCGTCGTTTCCTTTCTCGATTTCATGCATCACATCGTGAAGATGCTGTTGCTCTCACAATTGTGGAAGCACAGGAACTCGAAAATATCTTCGCGCTTCTGCTTCTGGGTTCTTTTGTCGGCCTCCCCTCACCGCCCACATTTCTGGCTGTCGAGCTTTTGCCATTCATGGAAAGGGAACTTAAGATATTAAACCGGAGGGCCGAGGACGCTGGTGACATGTTAGCGGAAATGTGCGGGACAATAGGTATCGATTAAATGAAGATTCTCTTCTTTACAGGAAAAGGGGGCGTAGGGAAATCCACCATGGCCGCCGCCGCCGCGTGGCAGCTCTCTCGAAAAAGCCGTGTACTGATTGTCTCTCTTGACCCGGCCCACAACCTGGGAGACATATTTGGTGTAGCTCTTCAAGACAATAAAACTCGTTATGCGAACACTCTTTATCTTAAAGAAATCGATCTTCAAAAACTATCGAGGGAATACCTTCAAAGGGAAATAAACGTTCTTTCCAGTACCTACAAATACCTTCAGACATTAAATCTCGACAATTACTTTTCCGTGCTCAGGTATTCACCCGGCATAGAGGAATATGCCCTTCTGACCAGCATTGAAAGGACTATAAATAACGAGACGGACTTTGATTATATAATCTTCGACACACCCCCCACGGGGCTTACTCTCAGGTTTCTTGCCTTACCAAGGGTTACAATAACATGGATTGACCGACTGATTCAAATCAGGCAAAAGATCCTGGAAAAACGCTATACGATCCACAGAATAAGGGGGCCTTTATCAAATGAAGAAACTGTGTTAAACTACAGCGAAAAAGATGATGATATCCTGAAAAGGCTCTGGAAACTGAATAATAACTATCAGGCTTTGAACAAAGTCCTGCAGGGAGAAAATTGTTCTGTCATTTTAGTTTTTAACCCTGATATCCTCTCCCTCAAGGAGTCCCAGAGGTTGATGGAAGGCCTTAATGACCTGAATCTTCCGCTTCGTTTGCTGATCAACAATAAGGTCACCGAAGAAAATATAGAAATGGCCGATCATGTTGAAGAAAACATGAGAAAGATGGCAAAAGATGTCCCCATTGACAGGGTCTCTCTTTCAAAAACACTCCTTGATGGTAAAGACGGAAAGTTGTACGATATCCAGGAAAACATTACATCAAAACTGTTTTGAAATAGGAAAAGATGTTTGAACATGAGAACATTATAACACAACCTGTTTTCTTTCTTTTCATTGCCTTCAGTTTTCTTCTGAGCTTCGGTTATTTCTGGGGGAGAAGACAGAATAAGAAGTTATTTCTTTCCACCTTTAATGATCTTGTCGATGTCTTGAAACCCGACGACCAGACCTTTACCAATATCGGGGGGGCTATCGGGTACCACGCTAAGTTCTTCGTCAGGAAAAAGGGTGCATTTTTATCACGTGTTGACGCTACAATTACCCTTCTTCCAAGACATTCATGGCTTTATTTCCCCATATCAAAGATTATAAGTAAGTATGACAGGCTATTCATAACGCTGTACCTGAAACAAAACCCATCAGGAGAAGGCCACTTGATTGAAAAGAAGTATGCCGGTTTTCGGGGGCCGAAAATAACAAATGAGCAACGATTAAACAGGGAAACGATAAATTGGGGGACTTATGATTTCCTTCTCTATTATGAAAATACCAGGATACGTGATCATTTTATAAAATTCATGGAACTGAACTCCGAACCAGCTATCATCAAACATATAGCCATCGTTCCAGACCAAAAAAAGGTCTTCGTTTTTATGATTCCTCATAAAAAAAAGGTGGCACAATACTTTGCCCCGATTTATCAATGGTTGCCTTCCGTTATCAAGCAACAGGGGGTCGAGGAAAAATAAAGAATCGACACTGTTAAACACACCAGAGAAAAATGCTTTAATATGAATGCATTTGCAACACTACCCTTTCTCTTCCTTCTTTTTGCATTTGCCGGTATGCTTGTAATCGCTTTTTCACGGGGAAAGAAAGAAAATAAAGAGGTATTTCTCTCAGCATTTAACGACCTCCTGGATGTGATCAAGCCGGATGATCAGACATTCACCAATATCGGGGGAATCGTGGGATACCATGCCAATCTCTTTTTCAGAGAAAAAGGCCCTGTCTCCGAGATTGACGCCACCATTACCCTCCTTCCGAGACATGCATGGCTTTATATGCCCATATCGAAACTCATAATGAAATATGACAGATTATTTATCACACTGTACATGAGACACGATCCCCCCGGGGAAGGTCATCTGATTGAGTCAAAATATTCCGGTTTACGAGGTTCAGAAATAACGAATGCCCACCGGTTGTACAGAGAGGAAGTCAAATGGGGAGTATACGATTTTTACCTGTATTATGAGATGACAAAGATGTATGATTTTCTTATAAAATTTATCAACAATAACCCCGAACCTGGCATTATCAGACATATTGCAATCATCCCAAAACAGAGAAAAGGTTTCATATTTATGATTCCTCAAAAAGGACAGGTTGCAAAATATCTGGCGCCAACGTATCAATTGGTAATATCGATATTCGAGAGTTGATGGATTCATAAAAAGTCAGAGTTTTTGCCGTTTTGTCATTCCCGACCTGAGCGTTCGACTGAGCTCACGCCGAAGTCGGGAATCTATAACTGCTTGTAATTACTGGATTCCCGCTTTCGCGGGAATGACAGATTAGTGAGTTTTTGACTTTTTACGAAACCATCAAGAGTTGAAATAAGAAATATAAGGAGAAAACAATTGATGAAAATAGCAATCGTAGGGATAGGGGGTGTTGGCGGCTACTATGGTGGAAAACTCGCCCTGAAATATGCCGCTTCAGATGATCACGAGATCTTCTTTATAGCGAGAGGCGAACATTTAGATAAAATTAGAAAAGATGGCCTCAAACTGATCACGACAGAAGGTGACTTTACCGCCATACCATCTCTGGCAACAGACAACCCGAAAGAGCTTGGCCCCCTGGACCTGATCTTCTTCTGTGTAAAAAGTTATGGCCTCGAAAACGCTGCCCGCATGATTACGGGCAATCTCCACGCCGATACCGTCATCATACCTCTTTTAAATGGTGTTGACAATGTGGAGAGACTCAAGACCGTTCTGAATACAGGAATCATCATGAACGGTTGCGTATACATAAGCACACAGATTGTGAGTCCCGGCGTCGTTGAACATGTGGGAGGTGCCGGCAAACTGATTTTCGGTCCTGAGGAAGGTCCCATCGAACCCTATAGAAAGATCGAAACACTTATGAAAAATGCCGATATCATGGCCGTCCTTTCTGATAACATCAACGTTGATGTATGGTCGAAATATATCTTTATCGGTCCCCTGGCCAGTATAACTTCAATGACGGGTCAGCCGCTCGGGGCGGTTATGGAAAACGAGGAACACAGAACCATGATGGAGGGAATGATGATGGAAATCAAGCTGCTCGCCGATGCCGGAGGAATTCCATTCCCTGAAGATATCGTCAAGAAATCAATGGATGTAACATCGAACTTTCCCTATGAAACAAAGTCTTCCCTGCAGCTTGATTTTGAAAAAGGAAAACAAACGGAGATGGAAACATTTACGGGGTATGTTGTCAGAAGTGGCAAGGAATCAGGCATCGAAACACCTCTGCATGATAAAGTATATTCTGAATTGAAGAACCGCAAAGGCTGAGCAATGGGCAACGAGCAATGAGCAATGAGGGCTGAGGACTAAAGGCTAAAGGTTTTTCCTTGATCCTTTGTCCTTGTACCTTGTACCTTTTCACCACTGACATCAACATCTGCGCAAAAAATGCAGTTGTTAAGAATAAAGAATCTAATCGGAGGTAAGGTTCCATGAACAGACCAAAAGTCTTCGTCACCCGGTTAATACCGGAAGCGGGTTTAAGTTTAGTACTGACTACCTGTGACACCGAAGTGTGGCCCGATGAATTTCCTCCACCTCGCAACATTTTATTGGAAAAGGTTCGCGGTACGCAGGGAATATTGAGTCTTCTCAACGATCGCATAGACGGAGAAGTGATGGATGCTGCAGGACCTCAATTGAAAATCGTAAGTAACTATGCCGTCGGCTTTGATAATATCAACATTGAGGCGGCATCGGAACGGGGCATACTTGTGGGAAATACACCCGGTATATTGGCAGAAACAACGGCAGATCTCGCTTTTACGCTGCTGATGGCCGCTGCCCGGCGTATCGTCGAAGGAAACGATTATATTCGGGCCGGCAAGTGGAAAACATTCAAACCAATGGAACTTCTGGGCAGAGATATCCATCATGCTACACTGGGAATTATCGGTATGGGACGAATAGGAACCGAGCTGGCACGGCGAGCAAAAGGATTTGACATGGAAATTATCTATTTCGATCATCGCGGAAGGCCTGAAAAAGGAGAATCCGTTGGCGCGAGAATGTGCGACAGTCTCGATGAACTATTTACCCGGGCAGATTTTATCAGTCTCCATGTTCCACTTACCCCTGAAACAAATCACTTGATCGACAAGGCAGCCCTTGCCAAAATGAAAGATTCTGCTATACTGATAAATACGTCTCGAGGGCCCGTTGTGGATGCCGATGCGCTTTTTGACGCTTTAAAATCCGGACAAATTGCTTACGCCGCATTGGATGTCACTGATCCTGAACCGTTACCACCCGAACATAAGCTTCTGACTCTTCCAAACTGTCTTGTAGCGCCTCACATCGGCAGCGCAACCGTGGCAACACGTAACAAAATGGCCGTCATGGCAGCCGAAAATCTGTTGGCCGGAGTGAGCGGAAAGGTACCGAATCACCTGGTCAATCCCGGGGTATTGCCACATCGTAGATAAGCGGTATTGGGATCAGCATATTAAAAACAACTATCAGTGAAAGGGAAACATCTTTTAAAATGGAAGGAGTATCAAATGGATAATAAGTACAAAGATCTGTCTCTTCCGAACAGGGTGTTGCTGGGGCCCGGCCCCAGTAATGTGCCGGACAGGGTAATGAAAGCCCTGTCAAGTCCCGTTGTGGGTCATCTCGATCCCGCTTTCCTCGCTGTGATGGAGGAAGTTCAGGAAATGCTCCGCAGCGTTTTCATGACTGCTAATAATTTTACTATCCCTGTATCAGGAACGGGAAGCGCCGGCATGGAAGCTGCTCTCGTAAATACTATCGAAGAAGGCGATAATGTACTTGTATGTGTCAACGGAGTATTTGGAGAACGCATGTGCGACATTGTTGAACGATGCGGTGGAATCCTTCGCAGGATTGACACAAAATGGGGAACACCCATTGATCCGGAACTGGTACTCACGACACTTGAAGAATTCCCCGCTGATATTGTGACAATTGTTCACGCCGAAACATCTACCGGTGTTTTACAACCCCTTGAGGAAATATCAAAGATTACCCATGAAAAAGACGCCCTTCTCGTCGTGGATGCTGTCACGTCTCTTGGCGGTGCACCACTTAAGATAGATGAGTGGGAAATCGATGTATGTTATTCGGGCACACAGAAATGCCTCAGCTGTCCGCCAGGGCTTGCACCTGTTACCTTCAGCCCAAGGGCTGTTGAAAAACTCGAGAAACGGTCTCAAAAGGTTCAATCCTGGTATCTGGATATGACCATGATAAGAAAATACTGGGGATCGGACAGGGTCTATCACCACACAGCACCGATCAGCATGATATATGCGTTGAGAGAATCTTTACGGATTGTTCTGGAAGAAGGCCTTGTCAAAAGGTGGGAAAGGCATCAAAAATACCACAGAGAGTTAGTTGCAGGTCTTGGAAATCTGGGATTGAAAATGCTCGTGGACGAAAAGTTCAGAACCCCGATGCTAAACTCCGTGATTATACCTTCGGGTGCAGATGACGCCCTCATCCGAAAACGACTGCTTGAGGAGTACAACACGGAAATCGGCAGTGGTCTTGGACCTCTCAAGGGAAAGATATGGCGAATTGGCCTCATGGGACATTCGTGCACACAGGAAAATGTGGATCACATCTTATCCGCCTTGAAGTCCCTGCTCTCATAGTAAGTTGCAAGAAGTCAGCTACTGATAGCTGAACTCTTAACTTATATGTGCATGTGAGGTTAAAGGAACATTTTCATACCCTTTCCTCACGAATTATTTATTGGAAGGGAGGTTGTCAATATGAATTTACTATCCGGTGACGAACTAAAGACACTCATGGAAAGACAGGAAGGATTATGTGTATCGATTTTTATGCCGACGCATAGAAAGGGAACAGAAACGCAGCAGAATCAAATCAGATACAAAAATCTGCTTCGTAAAGCGGAAGAACAGCTCATCCAGAGTGAATTGCGTCCCCAGGAGGTAAAAGAATTTCTGAAACCGGCTAATGAACTTTTAGGAGACGTGCCCTTCTGGCAGAACCAGAGCGACGGGATCGCTGTATTTCTCTCTCCCTTATCATTTAATTTTTACATGCTTCCAATCAATTTTGAGGAATTAGTCGTTGTAACAAACCGTTTTCACGTTAAACCTCTTATTCCGGCAATCAGCGGAAACATAGAATTTTACATTCTCGCTGTAACACAGAAGAATGTCAGGCTTATTGAATGCTCCCGATACAGCGCCGAGGAAATTGATCTTGAAAAAGTTCCCGGGGACCTTGCTGAATTATTCAGGTTTGACGCTGTTGAAAAAGAATCCCAGTTTCATACACGAATGCATTCGGCCGCTTTTCAGGGACACGGGGGTGGCACCGATGACCCAAAAGATAGTATGTTACGATATTTCCAGCAGGTTGACAAAGGTCTCAGAAAGCTCATAGAGGACAAACAAAGACCCCTTGTCTTTGCCGGCGTTGACTACCTCTACCCTATTTATAAAGAAGCCAACACTTATCCTAATCTAATGGATAAAGCAATTTCAGGAAACTCGGAAGAGTTGAGCGCCGAAGATCTGCGTAACCAGGCCTGGGGCGTTGTAGAATCCTCATTTGAAAAGGAAAAGGCAACTGCAATTGAACAATACAGACAATTTTTTGGTACCGGGCGCGCTTCCACTGATATCAAAGAAATTGTCCAGGCTTCATATCATGGACGGGTCGGAATTCTGTTTGTTCCTGTGGGATTGCAGCAATGGGGAACGTATAATCCTGATACAAGCGAAGTTATTTTGCAAGATAAGGCAACATTGGGTAATGAAGATCTACTCGACTTCGCCGCAATCCAGGTCCTGTCAAACGGAGGAACCGTATATGCTGTAAATCCGAAGGAAGTGCCGGATGACGCATCCATAGCTGCAGTTTTCCGGTATTGATTCAACCCTGTGAGCACCACTTATGAAGGGGGGATGTTGTGAATTTCCCCCCTTCTTTTTCTTTCCGAAAGCTTTGCATAATTGACGTCCCGGTCACTGCGAGGAACCCTGTCATACAACAGGATAAACTCCGCGGCAAAGAAATCTCTTTTGCTGTCAGTAAGTTACAGATTGCCACATCGGCCGAGGGCTGACTCGCAATGACAATATGAGACTTTTGCAAACATTTCGAGACGTACGGGAAAACTCGAAAACACTTGCAATATTTATCCATACAGGACATTATTCCGCTATAAATTGATAAGAGGTTGTTCAAAAATAAAAAATCGGAGAAAGTCTCGTGTTTAAGATATCGGCAAGATCTTTTTGTATTCTTTGTTTTTTTCTCATTTTTTTATCACCCCTCTGGGCCGCAGAAAAAGAGCCGCCTGTGAATGTTGTTGTATCGAAAGTTATCAAAGGTACAATCGCACCTGAACAAGAATTTATCGGAACAGTTTACTATCCCGAGGTTTCAGATGTTTCTGCCGAGGTAAGCGGGTCAGTCGCCAGAATATCTTTCGATGAGGGTCAGAAGATAAAGCGGAATGAGGTTCTGGTAAAACTCGATTCCGATCTTCTTGAAAAGACGTATCAGGCAAAATCGGCATTGTATGAACAGTCGCTCTCAGATCTTGAAAGGGCAAAGAAGGATCTAAGAAGAACGGTAAAGCTTTACCAGAAAAAAATCATTGCAGAAAAGGAATATGATAATCAAAAATTTCAGGTAAAGGGTCTCGAAAAAAAGTCTGCTTCTCTCAAAGCGGAAGTTGAACGTCTTGAAATCGAGCTTGAAAAAACAGAAGTCAAATCACCCTTCAACGGCGTAGTCATCAAAAAACATGTTGCACGAGGAGAGTGGCTTTCACCGGGTAAGCCGGTAGCAACAATAGCACGGAATGATTCTGTGGATATCATCGTCGAGGTTCCAGAAAAAGTCATTAAGTTTCTAAAACCCGGAACGAACGTAAAGGTTCTGGCGGGAGGCAACGAATTGACGGGAAAACTTCATACAATCATCCCGCAAGGCGATGTTTCGACAAGAACTTTTCCAGTCAAAATAAGAGTCAATCAAACTGCATCTCTTCTGGAAGGAATGGAGGCACGGGTAATATTACCGAGAGGTGAAAGAATTACAACGTTTCTGGTGCCCAGGGACGCGATATTAAACAGGTCTGGTAAAACCAATGTTGTTGCTGTTATTGACTCGAAGGCGAAGATAATACCGACAAAAGTCATTGGATATACGGAAACAAAAGCCGGCATCAACTCGCAGAACATCTCCGAAGGCATGAAGGTAGTCGTCAAGGGGAACGAACGCCTTAGAGACGGACAACCTGTTAATATTCTGAAAGAAGTCGAGTAATTTATGGACCTTATTAAATTTTCGATCAATGAACCTGTCAAAGTTATCGTCGGCGTTATCATAATCCTTCTTTTCGGATCAATCGGCCTTCACAGAATGCCCTACCAGTTGAGTCCCAATCTCACAGTGCCCCAGATTACTGCTACAACTATCTGGACCGGCGCCACTCCCTATGAAATCGAACGAGAAATTATCGAAGAGCAGGAGAAGGTATTCAAAGGAATCCCTAATCTTGTAGAAATGGAAAGTACGTCTTCAACCGGCAGGGGTTCCGTTACGTTGAAATTCAAGCTCGGCACGGATCTGGATGCTGCGCTTCTCCGCGTTTCAAACAAACTCAATGAAGTCAGATCATACCCCGAAAATACCGAAAAGCCGGTCATTAACGCCACGGGGGCCGCCACATCCCCTGTTATCTGGCTGGTGTTGAAAACGACGGAAGATAATCCCAATTCAGTATACACATACAAAACCTACTTTGAAGATGAGATAAAACAATATCTGGAAAGGGTGGATGGCGTTGCCGAGCTTTTTAACTTTGGCGGTATGAAAAAGGAGATGCACGTCATTCTGAAACCGGAAAAACTCGCCGCATATGGTCTGACCATAGGTGATGTGGCGGATATTCTGAAAGCGGAAAACGTTAATGTTTCAGCAGGAAACCTTGGAGTCGGGAGGAGAGACTTCAGGATCAGGACGGTAGCCGAATTCCAATCACCGGAAGATCTTGAAAATATGGTGATCACATCGACGGGACAGAAGCGGGTTTATCTTTCCGATATCGCGACCGTAAGCTTCGGCTATGCAAAGCAAACTGCCGAGATTCTCCATAACGAACATGAAGGGATTGGAATCGGTGTTAAACCTGAACCCGGCACCAATGTCCTCGAACTGACCGATCGGGTTGAGAAAGTCGTAAAATGGCTGAATGAGGAGAAATTAAAACCCAACGGCACCTACCTTCACTGGGTCTACGATGAAAGGCCATATATCAAAGGTGCGATTAAACTTGTCCAGAGAAATATTCTTATCGGCGGTATGCTGGCCGTTCTGGTTCTCCTTATTTTCCTCAGAAGTTTTGCGTCCACCGTTGTCATTGCAACGGCTATCCCTATCAGCGTACTCGGAGCCTTTATTTTCATGAGTCTTTTTGGAAGGACGTTAAATGTCGTTTCCCTTGCGGGAATTTCATTTGCCGTTGGAATGTTGCTGGACAGCGCCATCGTTGTTCTTGAAAATATCGATCGTCACAGAAAAATGGGAAAACCTCCCTTTGAAGCCACGTGGGAGGGAACCAGAGAAGTATGGGGTGCCATCCTTGCTTCATCCCTCACTACGGTCGCCGTTTTTCTTCCTGTTGTTTTCATACAGGAAGAAGCAGGCCAGTTATTCAGGGATATTGCGATCGCAGTATCCTGTGCCATCATAATCAGCCTTTTTGTTGCCGTGTCGGTCATTCCGATGTTCTCCAATAAACTGTTCAGCCTGAGAAAGAATAATAACCAGTTCAAGGAAAACCGTTTAACAACATTCGGGGGTTCCCTCGTTGACAAGATCATGTCACTGGTTCGATGGGCCATCAGAGACTGGAAGACGAGAGTAGTAACGATTGCATCTCTGACCATCTTTTCCATATTACTGACATGGATCCTCATCCCTAAAATGGAATATCTTCCTCAGGGAAACCGAAACTTTGTCTTCAGCATTATGGTGCCTCCTCCCGGACTTTCCTACGAAGAAAGAAGGGATATCGGTCTTGATATATTCGATTCGATTAGACCACACCTGGGACACAATCACGACGGCCTGCCGGCCATCAGGGATCTTTTCTATATCGGTGCCGACCGATTCATGTTCATGGGCTCCATGAGTAAGGAAGAACAGCGTGCCGGAGAACTTGTTCCGCTGTTTGCCAAAACGATTATGAGTATTCCCGGAATGTTCGGCGTAAGCAATCAGGCGGGCATATTCCAGACAAGACTCGGCGGCGGGAGAACCATCGATGTTGACATCAGTGCCAAAGATTTAAACACGATCGTCCGAGTCGCGGGAACAATGTTCGGAATGATACGTAAAGAGATTCCCGGGGCCCAGGTAAGACCTAAGCCCTCCATCGAACTTCTCTATCCTGAAATCATGATCATTCCTGAAAGAGACCGTCTCAGGGCAGTTGATATGACCGCGAGCGAACTGGGCACTGATCTGGATGTTCTTATGGACGGCAAAAAGATCGGCGATTTCAAGCAGACGGGACAGAAAAAAATCGACCTCGTTCTGAAGACCTCGAACAGAGATTTCTCAACACCGGAAGAACTGTATCACGCCCTCATTTCGACACCGACAGGGAAAATTGTCCCCGTCTCATCTTTTTCGAAACTGGAAAGAACAACAGGCGTAACAGAAATAAGACACCTTGAGAGCCAGAGAACTATCAGTCTCCAGGTAACACCGCCGAAGACCATATCACTTGAGGAAGCTATGGACCTAATTCGGGACAAACTGGTCCCTCAGCTAAAGAATCAGGGAATGCTCGAGGGTGTAGATATCACCTTGAGCGGTGAAGCCGATAAACTGACCCAAACGCGAAAAGCCCTTCAATGGGACTTTATCCTTGCTGCGGTCATTATATATCTTCTCATGTCCGGTCTGTTCAGCAATTTTATCTATCCTCTGGTTGTCATGTTTACACTCCCCCTTGCAGCAGTAGGAGGATTTATCGGTCTTAAACTGGTGAATATTCTTGTACAGCCCCAGCCTCTGGACATTTTGACAATGCTCGGCTTTGTCATCCTGATCGGAGTGGTTGTAAACAATGCGATACTCATCGTTTATCAGTCCCTCAACAATATCAGGTTCCTTTGCATGGATTATCGCGAGGCTATACTTGAAGCAACCAGGACACGGCTGAGACCCATCTATATGAGTACCTTCACCAGTATCTTCGGAATGCTCCCCCTTGTTGTCGCACCGGGCCCCGGTTCGGAAATCTACAGGGGAATCGGAAGCGTACTCCTGGGAGGTCTCGCCATCTCGTCAATTTTTGTCATATTTATCATACCGTCATTGCTCATGTTTGTGATAAAGATGGAAGAGACAAAAGAGGTTGATTAAATTTTTCAATTCAGGTAAAGAATACGACTTTCAAAGAACGGAAAAAGGGAGAAAGTAATACAATGAAAATCCAAGAAATCGAGTTGAAAGATCTGGACTCTAAAAAGTTTATAGAACAAAAAATTGAGGATATTTCTTCCACGGTTGGCGATGATCTGGCGATCAATGCGCTGTCCGGCGGCGTCGACTCCTCAGTTGTTACCATGCTGGCCCATAAAGCGCTGGGAAACAAGCTTAAATCTTACTTCATCGACACCGGCTTGATGAGGCAGGATGAACCTCAGAGAATTGTTTCCTGGTTTAAAGAACTGGGCGTGCCCGTAGAAATCTTTGATGCTCAAAAAGAATTTTTCGATGCTCTGAAAGGACTAACGGACCCGGAGGAAAAAAGAGAGGCAATCACCCAGACATTCTACAAAGATGTCTTCGGCAGACTCGTAAAAGAAAGCGGGGCAAAGCATCTTCTTCAGGGAACCAACTACACAGACATCGAAGAAACCGTTGCAGGTGTCAAGAGACAGCACAACATCCTTGAGCAACTTGGAATTGATACGCAAGAACAATTCGGCTACAAGGTAATAGAGCCTCTTATCGAGCTGAGAAAACCTGCAATCAGAGAAATTGGACGTCTCACCGGTCTGCAGGAAGAAATATATCAAAGACCCCCCTTCCCCGGCCCCGCTCTTGCGGCACGCGTTATCGGAGAAATAACACCCGAGAGAGTGGAACTGGTAAGAAGAGCGACAGTAATTGTCGAGGAAGAATTGTGTGATTCGGGAGCATTTCAGTATCTCGCAGTGCTCCACGAAGATAGAGTGACGGGCATGAGAGATGGAAAAAGAGATTTCGGGTTTCAGATCGAAGTAAGATGCTGGGATAGCGAAGACGCTGTTACGGGATCACCAACAAGACTCCCCTATGACACTTTAGAAAAATTAGCTGACAGAATAACGAATGAAGTTGGTGGTGTTGTAAGTGTTACCTACAATATAACGAAGAAACCGCCGTCCACCATAGAAGTTATTTGACAGGAAGCGCAAGGCTTTTATTTTTTCTGCAGGCACCCACCCCGATCGTACTCAGGCTTCTGTAAGGACCTGAGACCTTCGGGGTGTTTTACTTTTTCTCGCGTAAACAATGCGGATTTATCCTGAATATGAAAACCTTGACCTCACAGAGAAAACCTGAATTTATTTGGGTTTAACCCTCTTGGTAAAACAGGAGTGATTTTATGAGCCCACAACAAGATAAAAAGGTGGCTGTGGCAAGGCTATCGATCATTTCAAACAGCGCTCTCATGTTATTGAAAATGATCACAGGCCTTTTTACAGGATCGGTTGCTATTATATCCGAGGCCATTCACTCCGGCGTGGATCTTCTGGCAGCTCTTATAGCCTTTATTGCCGTAAAGACATCGGGCAGACCTGCCGATGAGGACCATCCCTTCGGACATGGAAAGATTGAAAATGTTTCCGGCGCCATAGAAGCGCTGTTAATTTTTCTTGCTGCAGGCTGGATCATCTATGAATCCGCCGAAAAACTGATTCACCCCGCTCCTGTCAAATCACTCATCTGGGGTGTCGGAATCATGCTCTTTTCCTCGGTTGTGAACTTTACCGTATCACACATGCTCTTTAAGGTGGCAAACGAAACTGATTCGATTGCACTTCAGGCCGACGCATGGCATCTTCGCACCGATGTTTATACATCTGCGGGCGTAATGTTTGGTCTTTTCTTCATCTGGATCGGACAGCATATTCTCCCCGGTGTTGCCTTGATGTGGATAGACCCGGTGGCGGCAATCGCCATTGCCCTGTTGATTATTCGCGTTGCTTATAAACTTACCGCACAATCGGCCAGGGATTTACTGGATACAAATCTTCCAGCCGATGAAGAGGATCTTATACATAATCTCATAGCGGCGATGTACCCGAAAGTTCACGGATATCACAGACTGCGCACCCGTAAAGCCGGAAGCGATCGTTTCATAGAATTTCATATGAAGGTTGACCTGAAAATGACTGTAGAGGATTCTCACCAGATAACGGATGACCTCAGCCGGGACATTACTGGACGTCTCCCCAACTCAAGTGTGACAATTCATGTCGAACCCTGTGATGGTCGGTGCGAGAGTGATTGTAAAGAAGGTTGCCTGCTTACGGACGATGAACAAAAAGCGGTGAGGAAAAATGCCGTGTCTCAAAAGCCATAATATCGGTATATGACAAGCAGATTTAATGATCAGGTTTAAATTTCTGAGAGACCAAGACGAACTTTTATGAAATTATAAATTTCCTTTGCCACATCGATATCACAACAGCTTTCTATCCCTTCAAATCCGGTTGCCGAATTAGCTTCACATACCTTGTAATGATCCCCGGCAAATAATAAATCTATGCCTGCAATATCCAAATCCAGTATTCTGGAAGTTTCTGTGGCAAGCCAGTCAATTTCAGGTGTAATCTCGTGTTGCCTTACTTTCCCGCCTCTTGAGTAGCCGGTTTTGAAACTACCATCGCTAACACTCCTTTCCATGCAGGCAACAGCTCTACTTTCGTGAAGGGAGTATAAGAAAAACGGCCTTGTGAGTCCATGGAATAATGATCACAACATATGGTATGGGGTGCCGATGATCATGGAGGGAACGTGTCCGGGTACCTAACGTATCGGGAGATAGGTCCACGATGGCTTTTGCCTGCAGATTTTTTCTGCGCACTGCACAAACCACAGTAGCTGATGGCCTGTCCTGTCTTATTGAACCGCCCTGGATCACCGATTTCCAGTACCCAGGTTAATGCCGTTACCTCTCCTATACCGGGAATCTTCATTAACCGCCCAACAAGATCCCGAATCTCTGAATGATTGTGAAGCACATTTATCAATCGTTTCTGAACCTGATCGAACATCTCAAGACTGGCTCAGCTCAGGCTCAATAAATCGATCACCGAATCGGGCACGTCTTCAACATTCTCCAGTAGATCGGTGAAGTACTTTTCCCCGTGCAAACGCTTCTTGTTATAAATTGCGCCTACTTCCATAAGAAGCCCTGATATCTTGTTTTTCATCTTGACCGACTCTCGCACGATCAGATTGCGATAACGTAATATTCGACGCAATTCACGTATCTCCTCCGATGCCATATAACATTCCGGCAGGAGATTGCAGCGCAGGAGGTCGGCAATCTTCTCGGCATCTTCCCGATCATTCTTTTTCTTGGATGCGGTAATCGCTTTAATCATCTCCGGATGAGCTACCTTCAGATCCATAGCATAGGGTTCCAAAAAATCATAGATCCAGCCGGTGAACATTGTTGCTTCCATGGCGCCTATCCAGGAACAGGGCAATGCTTCCGCCCATGCCTTTAATGCGCTTTTTTCCGCCGTCACAACTCCCTTCCGGACAACATGGCCCGACGCCTCTTTGATACAGTACGCAATTGCTTTTTTGTGGACATCCAGTCCGATGTAATGCATAGTTTGCATGGGTCGTCTCCTTGTGTGGGTCTGACTCTGGGCGAGATTATTCTCGGCCCAGTGGCTCTATTATAAGCCGTCCGCCACCTGGAGGCTTCCCCTTTTTTACTTATGCATTCAAACAGTGTACTTATTAGCGGCTCATTATCAGATAGGAAAGATGAGAAATTAGTATGATGTCCCCCGATTTGCCCCTCCACAATTCACCGGATCAATAATCGTGTTTATCATAAGAGGTCGGTAGCAGGTACATATGATGAATAAACGTCTCAACCGGATTTTAAAAGGAATCACTATTTTCTTCTGTTTCATCATTGTCATGATGGCAGGCGTTTATTTTTATCTCAACACCGACCATGGCCAGAAGTATATCCAGGCCAAAATCAGCGAGAGTATTCCGGGTTCAATTACATGGGACAATGCTCGTATTTCTTTGTTGACCGGGAGGGTGGATGTAAACAAAGTATTAATCAAAGATCCGTCTGATGAAGAAGTCGCAGGATTTGATCGTCTTTTCATCAAATATTCGTTGTTGTCGCTTTTGAGAGGAAACCTGACGATTACCGTGGTGTTATTGGAAAAACCATGGACAACGCTTCGAGCAGAAGAGACAGGTGAAATCAATCTCATACCTACATTTGTACGGGCAAGACCCCAAGCTCCGGCACAAAGAGACGAAGCAGCAAAAAAAGCCGGCTACCCCCTGCCGATCAAGATCATCATCGAAAAATTTAATCTCACCAGCGGTTCTCTTCGATTTGAAACTGCAGACAAGAACACTGAGATTATTCTTCAGGGAATCGAGGTAACAGCCCGGGCAGACCTTTCGAAACAGTCGGGGAAATGTACCCTTCAGTTTGATAAGGGCACTATTAAGAGTTCAAAAGTTCGAACACGTATTGATCAATGCACACTGGAAGCAACACTGAGCGATGGCCGAATCGATCCACTGATTGCCCGTATTCAATCTTCTTCATCCGTATTAAAACTATCCGGAACCGCTACGAATATTTTCAGTAAGCCTTCAGTAGACGCCACGATCGATTGTACCGCCTCGCTTCACGAAATAGGAAAAACCTTCTATCCGCAACAAAACCTGACAGGGGACGCAACTGCTCATATAAGCGTTACCGGTCCGCTTGATAATCCCGGCGCAAACCTCCGTATCGATTACGGCGGGGGAACGATTCTGGAAAACAGAATTGACCGGATGCATCTTGATCTCCAGATGAAGGATCGTCTCGTTTCCGTTAACACACTGAACGTAAAAGCCGCTGACGGAATCATCGACGGACAGGGGAAAATGGATCTGCAGAAAGCCTTTTCGAAAGGGTTTCTTTCCCCGGAAAGGAATCCGGAAGCCGTCACATATGAATTATCGCTTGAACAAAAAGGTATGAACCTGGAAAAGCTTCGCAGCAATGCGCAAAACTGGAAAGGAATTGTCAACTCACACCTGTCATTTTCCGGGACGGGTTTTTCTCCACAGGATATGACGGCACATGCTTTCCTTACAATCGACGGAGAAAAAGTAAGCACAAATCAGTTCGTCACTCCCGTTGATTTACACGTAAAAAGCGATATTGATATCAAGCAGGGGATCGCGACGTTTAAGACATTGAAAATGCAAGCTGACAGGAGTGAATTGAACGCAGACGGATATTTTAACATGCTTTCCCGGGTAATAAACGCGAAACTGTCATTTATTGCTCCCGATCTCTCGGGAACCCTGTCACCGTTTGGCGTCAATAATATCCGTGGCAATGTTGGGCTCAAAGCGACCGTTTCCGGATCGACAGAGCACCTCCTCTTCGCATTAGACCTTCAGGGAGACGGTTTGCGTTTTCAGGACATTACGCTCGGCAGTATAAGTCTGAAGGCTGACCTGGACAAGTCGGGGATACTGAAAATATCGCAATGCAAGGTTGACAATGGGGCTTCGGCTCTTAGGATAACGGGGACCGCCCATATTTATGATCAAACCACCATGAAACCCGGCAGGAATCCCGCATTTACTCTCAATATCGAAGGAGATACCATACGCCTTGAAGATTTTGTAAAAAATGTGAAGGGGAATGTATCTCTCGTGAGTCATCTTGAGGGAACCATGACTCAGCCCCGGGGCACGGTGATGCTTCATGGAAGCGATTTCGACCTTTATGGTCAGAAGCTTGCAAAGATCAACCTGACGTCTATTGTTGATGGCACAAAAATAAGGCTCGACCCCGTTCAAATCTTCATAACCCAGACAGAATCCATCCAGGGTACGGGATGGATTTCACTTCAAAAAGAATATGATCTGAGCCTTGTATCCAAAGGACTCTCCCTGCACAACATTGAAAAGATTCGGAAACAAAAGATAGCAGACGGAATGGCACTTTTTGATATCTCGGGAAACGGCACCTTCGACAATCCCCGCCTCAGCGGCAACATCCTCGTCAAAAATGTTCGGATCAAGGGGAAGGAAACAGAGGATATTCATGTCAAAGTTAACCTTCATGATCAGGTAGCCCGGATCTCAGGAAAGCTGAACTTTGACTTGGATGGATCATTTGATCTGAAGAAAAAAGATTTCTCTGCATCAGCCATTTTTAATGAAACCGATCTTTCTGCCTATTGTAAGATTGCAGGCCAGCCTAACCTCTCGGGAACATTGACCGGAACAATCAAGGCCACGGGTAACGCACAATCCTTTAAGACGATAAACGCTGATATCAATGTGACAGCTCTTGACCTTATTCATAAGGAAACGACAATTCTGCATACGGGCAACCTGATAGTATCTCTTAAAAACGAGGTTCTATCGATAACTGACTGTATTCTCATGTTTCCCCCGGAGGGTCGGATTGTTTTGAGCGGAAAGGGAAAGCATGATGGAACCATAACATTCAGGGCAGACGGAACCGTTCCTCTCGACATTGCCGGACGCTTTGTAGAAGATATTCAAGATATAACGGGTGGTCTTTCCGTCTCGTCCAGAGTAAATGGAACAATTCGCCATCCGAATATCTATGCCGACATTGAATTGAAGAATATCGGATGTACCATTCCCGTTCTTTTACAGAAAATGCATAATCTCAACGGAAGAATCAAGATTAATCCTGAGGAAATTATCCTTGGAAAGATCAGTGGGCACATCGATAAGGGCTCTTTTGATATTGCGGGAACAATACAGCTCAGCAAGGGGTATAGGCCCGCAAAAGTTTCGGTGAAAGTCGGTGCCAATGCCCTTCCCGTTCAGGTACCCGACACTCTGGACATGCTTCTCAATTCACAGTTGCAGATCGAAGGAACTGCGGAAAAATCAATCGTTAAGGGCGAAATTATCCTGCTTGAAGGCACGTACTACAAAGACGTCAACCTGAGCCTGCTTGAGGGAATCGGGCAGAAAAAGCGTGAAGAAGCTCCTCCCCGGAAGGAAATAACCTATCCTTTTTTGAAGAACATGGACCTTGATATATCGATCAAACAACGCAATTATTTCCTCATTGACAACAACCTTGCACAGCTGGATGTCAACCCCGATCTTCGTGTCGTGGGAACTATAAACAACCCGATCCTCAGAGGTCGGGCTGCGGTTGAGTCGGGAACAGTCAGGTATCAAAGTAAAACATTTGTTGTGAAGAAAGGGATCATCGACTTTATAAATCCGTATAAAATTGATCCCGAGTTTGATATCCGGAGCGAAGTAAAGGTTCGTGAATGGCTGATCGCCCTAGGAGTCAGCGGCACCCGGGATCATCTCAATTTTAAATTGACCTCCGATCCTCCCGAAGAGCACGGAGATATTCTCTCGCTGCTTCTGCTTGGCAAAACGACACGCGAATTGATTGCGAAAGAAGGGGGATCAACTAAATCGACGGAACAGATGCTTGCGGGACTGATTGCGTCAACCTTCGGAGACAATATAAAGGAATCAACGGGCCTGGATGTCTTCGAAGTGGAAACGTCCGGCAAAGGCAATGATGAATCATCCGGCCGTGTAAAAGTGACCATCGGGAAGGAACTGTCCAGGCGTCTCACCGTAAAGGACTCTGTAGAATCAAGAGACGGGGAAATTACTCATCGGGCCATTGCAGAATACAAATTACTTGAAAACTTTCTGGCACGGGGATTTCAGGATTCACGCGGCGTTTATGGTGGCGAGCTACAGTTCAGGCTTGAATTTCGATAGGATAAGACAGACGTAACATGCAATCAAAAATAACACCAGGAGGCTGTCCGAGAATAGCTTCGTCGCGAGGGCAAGCGAAAATTTCTCGGGCAAGGCGGCGAGGCCAAAAGCACCGGAAGCGTAGCTTTGCCTCCGGTGAGGAGGTTTTGGTCTTGCTAACGAAGCACGTGGCATTTGCAGCCGCCCGCAGCAGAAGAGTATTCTCGGATAGCCTCCTGAAAATCGGGTTATTTCCCATTTATATCATCGTTCTTTTTTTGTTATTACTTGGTCCGGTCTCATCTTTTTCAGGTGATACAGCATCGGAACCCGTAGCAGTTTCACATCCCGTAATATCTGCTATCGTCATAAACATCAGTGATCCTGCCCATGACAAAGCGAAACTTGAAGAAATGGCGAGAAACCTGATTTTTCTTCGTAGAGGAGATACATTTTCAGATGCCCGGCTGCAGGATTCCATTAATGCATTGAAATTATCGAAGAAGTTCCGCGACATACATGTCGACACGAGAGAAGAGACAGGTACGATCACACTTCTTTTCAAACTCACGCCCTTCCGGCTCATCAAGGACATCAAGATAGCCGGCGAATTTCCCCTTTTTGAACGGGAAATCTCGAATGCTATGATGATATATATCGGTGACGCATTTATCCGGAAAGATCTTCAGAAACAGGAAGCTCCGATCACCGAGCTGTTGAAACGTGAGGGATTCATCGAACCAACGGTGGAGATCACGGCACTGGAAGATAAGAAAGACGGTCATTTCGTTATTCATATCAAGATTATAAAGGGCGCATACTACACACTGGACAACCTCGACATTAATGGAAACCGTGTATTTTCTGATGAGAAGCTGAAACTGAAAATGAAATCCTGGCGTGCCACTCTGCGACCGGGAAGGTCAGGCCGATTCATTGAAGACGATTTCAAGAAAGATATGAGGAATCTGACATCCTTTTACCGTAGCAAGGGATATGCTGATGCGGCCATCGACTATGTGATTGAAAAGAATGCTGAAACGGAAAGCGTGTCAGCCTCGATAAAAATTGATGAAGGCCCTCGATATGATATCAGTTTTTCAGGAAATCAAGAATTTTGGGACAGCACCCTCAGGAAAGATCTTGTGTTGTTTGAGAGTGGCAACAGAAACGATTTCGGACTGAAAAAGAGTGTAAAAAAAATAAAGGAACGTTACAGGAAGGCGGGATATCTCGAGACCGGCATTAAAATCAAAGAAGAAACGAAACCTGAATACACACAAACACTTCGGACAATTACCCTTGTTATCGATGAGGGCCCCCGCTCCATTGTGAGATCTCTGAAGATAGCGGGCTACACGTCACTGGATGAGGATAAAATAAAAAAACAGATGCTGACCCGGCTCCCCGGGTTTATGGAAAAAGGAGTCTATATTCCGGAAGAGCTTGAAGAAGATGCGTTTGTAATCAAATCTCTCTATGCCAGAGAGGGATATACGGATGCGGCAGTAGCTGATGATGTGCAATGGAGTGAGGATAAAACGAATGTGGATGTCAAACTGGTAATCACTGAAGGTGCACGGACCATTGTCTCTTCAATCACCATTGAGGGAATAACGGTTCTCACAAAAGAAGAGGCGTATGGTGCAATACTATTGAAGGAAGGCGAACCGTTCCGAAACTACCTGATTCGGAGTGATGAAAATGCTCTATCGCAATTACTATCCGAAAAAGGGTATCCTCATGTCAAAGTCCGGGGCACGGTTGCCCTCAGCGACAATAAAACAAAAGCTGACATCGTGTATCGGGTTGAAGAAGGTCCGTACGTAAGAATGGGGGAAACCTATTACACCGGCAATTTTCGGACGAAAGAAAAGATACTCGGGAATGAACTTGAGTTGAAACCGGGGGAACCGTTCTCCCTGTCAACGATGCTCCAGGGACAAAGAAATATTCGAAATATGGATATCTTCGATAACGTTCGGTTTAAAACAATCGGACTCAAGGAAAAAACAGACACGGTCAATCTTATCGCCGAGGTGACTGAAAAGAAGCCGTATTTCGTGGAGCTTGGCGGCGGGTACGAATCACAGAGAGGACTCTTTGCACAGACAAAGGCGGGAGATCGCAATCTTTTCGGAACAAATAAGTATGGCTGGATCGGAGGAGAAATCAGTCAGATCGGCTATCGCGGTGATATGGGACTCACCGAGCCCAGATTGTTCGGAACCCGAACATCCATGTCATTAGATCTATTTACAGACCGTGTTGAAGAGTTCAATCAGGGCTTCGGGACAAAATCGTATGGCTCATCAATCGGATTTACACGAAAGTGGTTCCAACATGTGACAACAGGATTGGCCTTCCGCTTTCAACAGAGGCAGCAATACATGCTCGACTCGTGGGATCCGGCGACATCATCCTTTTCAGAGGACGAATTCGAAGAAAGGAGTATTCTTGTCACCACACCTTCTCTAATATACGATACCAGGGATTCCTTCGTTCATCCGCGCAAGGGAATTTATTCATTATTATCTGTCGATATATCGAAAGGGCTCAAAAATTCCCTGGACGATTTTTTGAAATATCGTCTCGATGTTCGGTTTTTTACAACACCCGTTCATCGATTGACCTTTGCCTGGATCGGTCGAGCCGGATATATCAGTCCTTACGGATCGCAAGGAACAATCCCCCAGGATCAACTTTTTTATCTCGGCGGTACTACGGACGTACGCGGCTTCGATGAAAATCTACTCCGATTCGATGAAGAAGGAAAACCTGTCGGAGGTAAAACGGCACTGTCGGCAAGCATCGAAGCAAGAATCGACCTGGGACATAACATTGAACTTGCTCCGTTTTATGATACCGGAAGCGTGAGACATACATTTGATGAAAGCGGTTCAGACTCTTTCCGTTCGTCCGTCGGGATAGGCCTGCGGTATATCACTCCCATCGGACCCATAGGGTTTCTCTACGGGCACAAGCTCAGCCGAAGGGATGATGAAAGTGCGGGAAGATTCCACTTTTCGATAGGATATACGTTTTAAAGAAGGAATCATATCTAATGTGAGAACTGTCTATGTAAAATCATGCTCATCTTTTATAGCACCGACTAATTCCTCTAATATGTCTTCAAGCGTTATGAGACCGATCACGTGACCGCTTCCATCAAGAACAACCGCCTGATGGAGTTTTTTGTCCTGAAAGCTTCGCAACTGAGAATCAATTTTTTTATCGGCAGGAATGAAGTACGGAGGCCGGATAATTTTCTGTATGGAAACATTTTTTTTATGGTCGAACAGTTCAAGCACATCCTTGCCATGGAGAAAGCCGATAATATTAGTCTTCTTTCCCTTACTCACGGGAAATCTCGTGTAGCCGGTTTTCAATATAGTCTTCACAACCTCTTCCACCGGTGAGCCTGCATCAATAACCGCCATTTCTTCTCCGGGAACCATAACATCTTCAACCGCCTTATCATTAAGAGCAAAAACCCGTGAAAGCATTTTTCTCTCATCCGTCGTAATGCTTCCCTCATCCCAGGCCATTTTAATGCAGGTCCTGACCTCGGCCTCGGTAAAGAGCGGCTTCTTTATTTTTGTGACATCTACACCAAGAAAGGATAATAGCTTTGTGCTGATATACGTTACTCCTATCACGACAGGGTTGAATATCGTCATGATCACATTGAGTATGGGAGCCGAGAACATCGACAATCGCTCGTTGAAATACTTTGCATAGACCTTGGGGGTAATCTCCGCAAAGATTAATATTGCGAGTGTCAAGACAGCAGTAACATAGACTATTCCCTTTTCACCCCATAGAGACAGGGCCAGCACCGTGGCAAGGGCTGACATGGTAACATTCACCAGATTATTTCCAAGCAAGATCGTGCCGATAAGCCGTTCAGGGTTCTTTAATATACGCTCAATAAGCCTCGCCCTCACGGGACTGGTTTCGGCCAGGTGTTGTAACCGCAGTTTGCTGATAGACATGAGCGCCGTCTCAGAGCCGGAAAAGAATGCCGACATGCCTAATAGGATGACCAGGACAATAAATATAACAAGAGGATGACTTAACATGGCTGTTTCCTTTCATTATAAGGGATATTTACCTACTATAAATATCCTCCGGATCTATTATATCCGGGATTATTCTTTATCCTTTGTTTCCGGCAGCGTCTCTCCGGCTTTTTCTTCATCCGGTTTTAAAGGTATGCCGGCAGTTTTCTCAGCAAAGAGAGTTGCTTCGTTTGCCTTCCGGCGGGTTTCTGCAGCTTCCCGGAGGGCCTGTTTCACAAGCGCTTGTGCCTCACGGTATGCTTTTCTGAGTTCCTTCCTTTTTTCCGGGTCTTCTTCTCCTTCTTCTAAACTTTCAAGTTCATGAAGTCTTTTTTCTGCCATTTGTATCTTTTTTTCCGCCTCTTTTTGTGCTGCCCTGGCCTTTCTCTCTGCGTGAACCGCATCGTCGAGAGCAGCAGCAGTCTCTCCCGGTTTCCCCTCCTCCGGTTCTGCACCAAGATCGATATCCTCTGCCGCAATCACCAGGGCTACGATGGGAAGACGGGAGAACACCGTGTCGAGGAAGATCCCGTGAGGACCAACAGGACCTCTCTTATCGAGGCGAAAGGGAATGAAAACCATGGAGGCGTCCTTTGACCGGGCCGCAACGGTATCGATCTTTGAACTTTCAACTGTTATCGGCTCGGCATCGATTCTCAGATCTTCCAGCATCTGCCGATAGTGGTCCCGTATCTCTGCGGCATCCTTTTGAGAGCTGGAAATCATCACTCTCATTTCCGCACCACTCCACGCTGCCGTGCGCGTCATCAAGTAGGCAAGTAACAGCATTAAACGTCCCGTCATATCATCCTGCCACCAGATATCAATCTTTCGATCTTTCGGAAGTGTTTTCTCCATGGAATCCCATGCATCTTCTTCACTGTTCAAAATGATAACATTACAGCCGAGGCGAATTGCCTCATCGAGGTAACGGCCGTACCGTCTCTGCCCTTTTATCCCTTTTATCTGTTCGGGACCGTTAAGGAGTACAGTGTTCGGCCTGATCGGGCCGATACCGAAGGATTGAATCAGCGTTTGGGCACCGACATGAAATTCAGGAACTGCCACAACCTTGGCAAATGCATCCAGGCCGCATTCTGTTATATCGGCACGAATCGCTGCTTCGTATTCATCACGGATGCCGAATATCTTTTTACCTTTCCCTTCCACAATTCTCACCGCAGCGGTAAGCCCACTCCCTCCCTCAATCCATGAGGCAAAACATAAAAGACGACGGCGACGATCGTGATCATCTGAAAATGCAAGGATCTGAGGACGCCAGTCACGAGGGTGTTCCGGATTGTCCGGTATGGCAAACAGATTGTTTCGCATGAGTTGAAAATGATATGCTCGTTTGCTGTCAGCCCACCGTGCCGGACCCGCCGTTTGTTTCAAGTATTCGTAAATACCGAATAGTACGGCGATGGCAACCAGGCTGCTTATGATATCGATGGCAACCATGGCGCCGAGGCAACCGATAGCCCCCACAAGGCTGAGACGATAGTCGAACAAGCGGAAGGTGGGACGGAAAGACGGGCTCAGGGCGCGGGCTTCGTAAAACGTGGCATAATTTAAAAGGCCGTATGATATTAAGAAGAACATGGAAACTACAGGAGCGATCACGTTCAGTTTCCCGAGGCTCACCGTCGCGAGGGCGATAACACCCGAAAGGAGAATGCCACGCCGGGGGTTATTCGTCGGCCCCTCACCCCTGGCAAAAGGTAAAAGGAAGGAAAAAACACGATCCTGCGCCATCGACTGGAGTATACGGGGCGCTCCCAGAAACGAAGCCATTGCCGAAGATAGGGTCGCGGCAAGAACTCCCGCACTGATTAACCAGCCGAAGGTTGCAACTCGATTCATGGCTTCATAGTTCCGGCTCAATTCTCCGGACGGCAAGGAACCGGCGAATATCACGGCTACCGAGAAATAAACAACCGTTGAAATACCAACCGCCAGAAAGGTACCCAGGGGAAGGCTCTTACTTGGCTCTTTCAGATCCCCCGACATGCTGACTCCCTGGGAAAAACCGGTGACGGCGGGAAAAAAAATGGCAAACAGTATCCAGAACGAGGGTCCGGCAGCCGGGGCAGACCAGTTCTGCGCAAGGGTCTTGCTCTCAAAGTGGAGGAACCCGCCTATATAGAAGGAAATGAGAGACGCTCCGATAATTGCCATAACGATGTACTGTAAGCGGGTCGCCCAGTCGGCACCAAGCCAGGCAAAGACGAACAGAAAAAGGATCGCCACTATTGCCACCAGTTGAGGGAAGTATCCGAAACTAAAAGGCAGTATACCTGCCATCGCTTCACCAAAACCGATACAATAAAATCCTATTGAAATCGATTGAGCAAGAAAGAGGACAACACCGATGGCACCGCCGAATTCAACACCGAGGGTTCGTGAAATCAAATAATAATAGCCCCCAACTTTTACAAAGAGATTCGTTGAAATGGCAGCAAGCGAAACGCTCGTCAGGACTGAAATAATTGTTGCCAGGGTGATTATGATGAGGGATCTCCCGAGTCCCGCACTGCCGACAACATACCCCATCCGCAGGTAAAGGATAATTCCGAGAATGGTGAGAATGCTGGGGGTGAAGACACCGGAAAAGGTCCCCAAGGTGCGCTCAGGCTCCTGCGATCCACTTTCCAACTGGGTTGACTTACTCATAAATATTATATCCTCATGGTTTCACAGGGAAGTGCCATCAATCCGTTATATGTTACACGAAAATTGATGATAGGGCAGTATAGTCTCAGAACCACTTTTTTCTTTTAAAATAGACGAGCAGAAAAGCCGCTACCGAACCCATGGCAAGCACAAGGGACGGATACCCCCAGCGCCATTCGAGTTCGGGCATAAACTTAAAATTCATTCCATAAACACCGGCCATGAAAGTCAAAGGTATAAAAATAGAAGCAAACATGGTCAGCACTTTCATTACCTCGTTCATCTTGTTGCTCACACTCGAAAGATAGAGGTCTAACATTCCGGAGAGAATATCCTGATACGTCTCGACAGAATCAATGACCTGAATCGTATGGTCATACAGATCCCTGAGATAGATGGATATTTCATCATGGATGAGGTCCGATTCTGTTCGTTCCAACCCACTTATGACCTCCCGCAAGGGCCACACCGACTTCCGTAGAAATATGATCTCCTGCTTTAAATTATGAATAGCCTGTAATGTTTCAGGCCTTGGATCCTTTGCTAATTGTTCTTCCAGAGTTTCTATTCGGTCTCCAAACTTCTCTAAAAGGACAAAATAATGATCAACGATGGAGTCGATAAGCAAGTAGGCGAGATAATCCGTACCCATTCGCCTGACACGGCCTTTCCCGGTCCTGATTCTATCCCGTAAGGGGTTGAAGATATCTCCGGGTATCTCCTGAAACGAAATCAGAAAATTTGATCCGAGGATTAAACTGATCTGCTCCGATCTCACCGTATCCGCTTCATCGTCATAATAGAGCATTTTTAAAATGATCAGGATGTACTCATCAAAATCTTCCATTTTCGGGCGTTGGCCCGTATGCAGGATATCCTCCTGGACGAGCGGGTGGAGGTTGAAATGTTTTCCGAGCTTCTCGACAATCTCAACTTGATGAAGACCATCGATGTTGATCCAGGTTACCGTTGGTGTCTCTTTAAAGGGGAAACATTCTTCTATGTTCTCCACTTCCTTTTCCCGGAAGGCTGTCCGGTCATAATCCATAACGGTAATTTTTACTTTTTCCGTTTTTTTCTCGCCGACGTGTACGAGAGTTCCCGGCGGAAGCCCAACCTTTTTTGACATTCTTTTGAATAACCTCGGCATGATGAATTAACCTCCCTTTTAAGGATATATCTTCCTATAATAACAGAATAAAAAATCACCCTTTTTCATTGAGGTCCGGATGCTTAGATTGGCTGGAAACATTGATAGTCAGCGGTCTGCGTTCATCCTGAGCCAGATAGGTTGTCGTCGTCGGGAAGGCGAATTCTATTCCTTCGGCCTCAAAGGCACGCATGATTTTTAGGTTTACCCGTTCGCTGAACTCCATAAAGTCCCAGTAGTTGGGCGGATGATACCAGTAGATCATTACTATATTCAAAGACGTGTCATTGAATTCATTGAAATAGACTCGCGGAGGGTAGTCGGGACGTATTCCTTCATGATCCTTCAGGGTTTCCCCGATAATAGATAACGCACGCTCAACTTTATCGGGGGGGGTGTCATAAGTAATTGTAATATTGGTCAATCGCCGGATGCTCGGGCGCTGTGCAATGTTTTCTATACTGACACTTGCCATTTTTTCATTGGGAATTGATATTAAATGTCCCGGAAAGGTACGTACCCGGGTGCACCGGAAACCGATCTCTTCGACAAAGCCGTCAAACCCCTCAGCAACGATTCTATCTCCAACGGTAAATGGTTTATCCAGCATAACCATAATGCTGCCGAAAAGGTTTTTCAACGTATCCTGGGCTGCCAGCGCCACTGCCAGACCGCCGATTCCGAGACCCGCAAGCAGTGTCGTCATCGGCTTGCCCGTTGCAGCCTTCAAGATATAGATAAAACCGAAGGCAACAATCAACACACGCGCAACAATCCGGACCATCTGAACGAAGTTCAAATCGAACTCATTGTCTTCCCGTGTCACAAATTTGGTTAACTCATATTCAACCACATCCAGCAGTCGATACAGAAAGATCACTATCACCAGGGTACCAAGGATGTTGGCAATCGATTCTGCTATTAGATCAACCGTGCCGGGCAATTTCAGGATTTCCTGTGTCGCGTAGATGGCAATGGCTAATAGAAGCAGACGAATGGGCCAGAGACACGCCTTGAGAACGAGCCGTAACCTTGTTTTCTCCTCAGCACCCCTGAGAGCAACCGTTAAGGTATTCATGAAGGTTATCAGAAAGTTTCCACCTATATAAATAACCGCATACATCAGCACAAGGGATAGATAGCGCCACCATGCGGATTTCCACAGCCATTCAGGAAACAGGTTCTTCTGTGAATAAATGAATATGATTGCCGCGATAACAATTCCGGTTATTCTGAGGATCGTTTTAAAATTAGTAAGAAAAGCTTCTGATATTTTTTCCTGAATATCAGATGGCAGTATAGAAACGAAAAAATCTAAGAATCGTACAAGCTGAAAGATTAAGAGAATGCCGGCAACCGCAAGGAGAAACAACTCAAGCCCATGGAGCAGTACGAGCAATTTCGGGGGTATAACAAGAGGAAGTTCTGCAATTCTTAGAAGCAGGACGGCAACAGCAAGGCGGAGGGCCGGGAGGAATCCTGAAAGATAGGGCAACCAATTTTTGAATTCCTTCCGGTCCAGTTTTGCCTCAATCTTCCTGTTACCATAACGCCAGAGGGCTTCTAATATAAGAAACCCGAAAATGAGTATAGCCAGGGATACAACAAATTGCCCGACCTCATTTCCCGTTTTTACCTTTTCCAGCAAGGTACCAAACTTGTCAAAAAGTTGACTGAAACTTTGCATGACTCTTCCTCCTACAAAGGAAAACCCTTCTTCTTGAAATATATTTTTATTGTTTCTTTTTTAAAGGCTTTTTCACTTTTTCTCCAATTATCAATTCAATGGTGACTTTTCCGGGGAAATCAGGAGAAAGTTTCAGCGATGGAGGTGAAACCATGATTCCTGCTTGAATCCTACTTGTTTCCTTAATTTCTGTGAGTGAAATAGGCTCGGTCTTTATACTTGAAATGCCTTTGAGAACAGAAGGGGCTCCTACAATTATTACTTGATCAGGTGTCATTTTGTAAGAAAGAAGCTCTTTGCCCTGAGGTAAATTTCCAACAAACTCGGGAGCTACTGGTATCGATTTAGTTCCTGTTGCCTCCATTACGACCGCTATTTTATCGGGTTTTACCTTGATTACTTTGAGCCCGGGAGGGATAGAGAGATTCTTGCTTGTAAGAGGAAAGACATTTTTCCCTGGTTCACTATTTTCGAGATTGAGTGAGAAACCTACCTGTTCAGGTTTTAATTGAAGGAGGATATGGCGACTACCTGAAATTTGTACTTCTGCCTTTTCTGCCGATATCTTTAACAATTCCATATTTTTAGGTAGATTTCTGAATTCAATGGGACGGGTATAGGAGATAACAGACTCCTTCTCCCCGGCAAAGAAGAACCAGATAAATAAGGCCAACACCAGAAAGATTAGCTTAACACCTATATTCTGGGCATAATTTCTCATTCGACTGCTCTTTTTTGCTTTTTGGGTTTTCCCTTCCAAAAGCTCTTCCAATCTCAAAGATAACTTGTCCTTATTTAAAACTTTTTTAATAATCCCTTCCTGAACTAATGAAATTCCACCGTTCTCTTCGGAGACCACCACTATAACAGCATCAGAACTTTCTGAAAGCCCCAGGGCGGCGCGGTGCCTGCTCCCGTAATAAAGAGGAAGTGATTTTTGAGTGGTTAAGGGTAAAAAGGCTGCAGCAAATTTGATCTGACTGCCATCCATAATGACAGCACCATCATGTAGAGCAGACTTGTTATCAAAGATGCTGAAAAGGAGTTCTCGACTGAACACGGCATCAATACGCACTCCATCCTGAACAAGGTGCTCCAAACTGTTTTTGCGCATAAAAACCAGTAGAGCTCCCACTTTCCTTTCGGCCAGAGAAAAGATAACATCGGAAATCGATCTATAGTCGAAGATTCGTCTCCTCACAGGCTTCCCGAAAAAGAGGTTCATGAGGTTTGTATTGCTTATAACTCCTCTAATTTCATTCCTGAATACAACAATAACTATTATGACAACGATAGCTCCTAATCCTTTCAGAATCAGGCTGGTTACAATCAATCCAAGCATGGTGGCCAAGAGGTTAATAATCCAGAGAAGAGAGAGACCAATAATGGCTCGGAAAACCAGAGTCCCCCAAAAAAGCACAAAGCAGCGATAAAGAAGGAAGGCTAAAACAAGGATGTCAACACCGTCTTGCCATTTAACCATTTCTAAAAATTCTGTAATGTTGAATAAATAGTTCATTTTTCAATTATATGATTCAATCATTAAGTATCTTCTTTCAAGACCTTCAAAAAAAGCTCTTGTATTCTATTTGCAATATCTCTGTTATCAGTAAAACCAAGTAATTTCTTAAAATCTTTTAAGGGTATTACCGCCTTTGCCATTGTGCGGTGTCCTCCGGCAATACTACTATCGCTAAAAATTCTCTTTACCACTTCACCGGCGTTCTTTACATATCCGACATTTCTTGTCGAAATCACCAGATTCCCCCGGAATAGTCCGGAAACTACAGACCACTCAGCACCTGCTATCTGGAGACAAAAATCGGCCAAGCGTGGAATAATATCCTCCTTTTGAACCCGGCCGATGTGGGCAAAGAGTACCTTGTCGACCAATTGGTATTTTTTGAGAGCCTTGGTAAAAGAGTTCACCTCCCCAGGTTCGAGAGAAGGATGTTCAATTCTGCGAATTATATTATGGTTAGCAAGAGGATAGAGATAGGTGAAGGCTTCGATATCATCAGGATTTGCTTCTCTTCCCAACATTAAGGTATCTGCCTTTATACCGTACAGAAGTGCGGTAGCCAGCCTTTGACTTAATTTAATATTATTTGATATTAAATATTCACTGAGGATAGTGGAGGTAGCGCCATACTCAACTCTGATATCCTTGAAAGAAGACTCATAGTTTGCAGATTGGGGATGATGATCGAAGATAATATCAGCTTTTGTTACTCTATCCCCAAAGTAGGGGGGTTGTACATCAACCATCGCAATCATGGAATAATTATTGAGAGTTTGTGGATCCATTATAGTATATCGAATATCCAGAAACTGCATCATGTTAAGATTCTCACTACGTGTAACTTTGCCAAGAGAACCAATGGGAGCCGTAGCACGATTTCTTCCAAGCAAGGTTCTTAGGGCTACACCACTCGCCAGGGCATCAGGGTCAGGGTCATCATGGGTAAGAATAAGAATATTTTCCGCATCTTTAGTAAGTTCACGAATCTTATAAGTCCATTCTCTATCACGAATATACAACCACTCCTTCTCTATCTTTTTTTGTAATGGTGCATTTATAGGAAGGTAGGACACGTTGATTTGATCTAATGGCGGCATTTCCTCGGGAGTGGTGGTTAAGACTACAATGGGTACTTTGTCACACACCTTAAGAATGGGTTGTAACATATCTTCCAGTGTTTTTCTCCTGAAAGCATGAAGAATAACTCTATCCTCCGAACTTA
>CAZGAK010000009.1:0-50072 GCA_964523565.1 uncultured Syntrophaceae bacterium
TTAAGATTGTTTTGATTTAAGATGCCCCGCCTTGTAGGCGGGGTAATTCACTTAAAACAAAATCTGTTTGCGTTACTAAAACAAAAAGGAGATAAATAGTAGTGAAAAAAGAAGCTGGAACCTGGAGTTCAGAAATCGAGACTCACAGATATAGAAGCTGGGTTGAAATTGACGTGGATAGTTTTATAAAAAACTGGGATGAGATCAAAAGTCTGACAGATCCGGATACAAAAGTCCTCCAGGTGGTTAAAGCAGATGCTTACGGTCACGGAGCAATAGAGATATCCAATTTTGCTCTGAAAAATGGCGCTGTTTCGCTGGGAGTTGCCAATGCAGATGAGGGGGTTCAACTCCGGGTTAGCGGGATAGATGCCCCCATTCTAATACTGAGTCCTTCCCCGGTTTCCGAAATAGATGAGATCATTAAGTACAATCTTACTCCTTCAGTTTCAGACATCGAGTTTGCCCGCGAGCTCAATGAAACTTTCAAGAAAAAAGGGGCAAAAATACCTGTTCATATAGAGGTTGACACGGGAATGGGCAGGGGTGGGACCATCCACTATGAAGCTTTTGACATGATCAGGGAAATTCTCGGTTTTTCCAATATCAGTGTTGAAGGAATATTTACACATCTTTCTTCCAGTGAGGTTGAAGATGATGACTATAATATAACGCAGTGGAAACTGTTCAAGGATCTTCTCGATCATCTGGAAGAAAATGGTATCCACATTCCGGTCAGGCATCTGTCTAACAGCGGTGGAATCCTCAATTTTCCGCAGTTTAATCTTGATCTGGTTCGACCGGGGATTATGACTTACGGTATATACCCCTCTTCCGGTACGGCGTCAAAGGCGGATCTTGCCCCTGTAATGAGTTTTAAGACAACCGTTGTACTTCTCAAGGATTTTCCGGAGGGTTATAGTATCGGCTACAGCAGAACTTATGTCACAGACAGACCAACCAGAATAGCAACTATACCTGTTGGATATGGTGATGGGTACGGATTTATTCTTTCAAATCAGGGTGAAGCCTTGATAAGGGGCAAGAGGGCCCCCCTTGTTGGTCGAGTTTCAATGGATATGTGTACGGTGGATGTAAGCCATATTCCAGAATGCAAGGTAGGCGATGAAGTTGTACTCATGGGCAGACAGGGAGAAGAGTACATATCAGCCAATGAAATTGCTGGGAAGGCAAAAACAATCAGTTATGAAATTTTATGTGCTTTAGGGAAGAGGGCGCCGCGGGTATTTGTGAATAAAGGGGTAAAAGGTGCCGTTGAGCCGCGCTTAAGAAGGATATTTATTCCCGATGAGGAAAGGTCTATTGCAAGAATTGATAATATTATTCGAAGCTGTTTTCAGGCCAGGGCCCATGATGCCGAAATGGGGAATGCTATCTACTATGAAATGTTTGAAACCCTTTTCGGGAAAGAGAATCGTCAGCTGGAATTAAGGGAGGGGTTCAAGTACGATATATATGTAAGTGAGTTTTCCGCGGAGGAAAAATCAGCGGATCAATTTGCTGAAGATTACTTCAAAGTCACAACCCGTATAGAATATTCCAAGACCCTTAAAAATAACGTTTTTTTCATCGGGTGTGCCCTGAACAACGAACAACTTTCTCAGCTGTTTGATGATGAAAATTGTGAATACCGGTGGCTGTTGAGTACGAGAGAAGAACAGATCAGGGAAAGAGACTTTAAAGTTGATCGGGTCAGAGTCGATAACGAAGATATACCCATAGTAAGGGCGGAGAATACGGCCAGGGGGTATGAGGTCTGGTGCGGAGGAGATAAAATCAGAAATAAATTGAACAAACAGGTAAAAATACAGATCGAAATTGTGACCAAGAAATTCAAGAGCAGTAATATCTTCTCTGTCTATCTGGCTTATCCAACAAGGGGGCTGGAAATAAATTTCAATTACGGTGGAACTGAATTGAGGAGAGTAAGGGAGGTAAGTTTCTTTGCGGGGAGGCACCCCTATCCCGAGATTGAGGAGGAAAAAGGGAGATCATTGAGATTGAGGATTGATGAGGATGACTGGGTATTCCCCAACAGTGGTGTGACGTTTATATGGGATCTGTGAAAGAAGTTTCAAGTTTCAGGTTTAATGTTTCAAGTTATGAATTTGGAGCGGGACAGAGCATTTTTTCTTTATCTTCGCGTCCTTTGTTCTCTTCGTGGTAAAAAAATATAGATGAACCTGAAACCTGAAACTTGAAACTTTTAAAGAGGTATTGTTTTTATGGAGAAGTTGAGAGTAGGCATCATAATGGGCGGCATGTCTTCGGAAAATGAAGTTTCACTGAACAGCGGCAGGAATGTTTTTGATAATCTCGACCGTGAAAAATACGAGGCCGTACCCATATTTATGGATTTTGAAGGGGGATTATGGATTATACCGTGGCAGCTCATATCTCAAAATACGACAGTGGATATTTCGGAACATCTTGAGGGTGAAGCACGTAGAATATCATACGAACAGATGAAAGATGAAATCGATTTTGCTTTTATCTCCCTTCATGGAAAATATGGGGATGATGGGTGCATCCAGGGACTTCTTGAAATTCTTGGTATTCCCTATACCGGACCCGGTGTGCTGGCTTCCGCCATCGGTATGGATAAGGATATGCAACAGAAAATCCTCAGGGTGGCCGGCATTGGTGTTCCCAGGAGTGTGGTCGTTCTGGAGGATGAATGGAGAAGCAGGAAAAAAGAAGTTCAGGAAAAATTGATCGAGGACTTTGGCTTTCCCCTGGTTACCAAGCCGACGAGGGAAGGGTCGAGTGTCGGAGTCACAATTGTCAAAGATGCAAGCACCCTGGAAGAAGGAATAAATAATGCTCTCAAGTGGGATAATGCCGTTTTGGTGGAAGAATGTCTCGATGGTATAGAATTTTCATGTATTGTCATTGAGGAAGGTGATGTCCCGAGGCCTCTTGCACTGACGGAGATTTATCCCCAGAGTGAGTATTATTCATATGACGATAAATATATGCCGGGGAGGTGCAGGAAGTTTACACCACCGAGAAATATTCCTGCTGATGTGGTTGAACTTATTAAGGAAAAAGTTATAAAAGCATTCGAGGCTCTTGGTTTCAGATCTTACGGCAGAATAGACGGGTTTTTCTTAAATGATGGGCGTGTGCTTATTACAGATCCAAATTCATCTTCCGGAATGGCGCCTTCATCATTCTTCTTTGAGCAGGCAGCAGAGGCCGGCATGCTGCCATCAATGATCATATCAAAGCTTATCGATATTTCACTCAAGATTCATGGCGATAAAAGGGGGCCGTTATAATAATTTAGAGACGAGAGAGGAAACGGGTGGAAAACACTTTACAAGATTACCAAATAACATTATAAATCTGTGGCAATAAAGAGGAGGAAAGAATAATGAAAAAGCGGAATTCAGGTATTGTAGGCACACTGGCTGTTTTAATTTTTCTCTTAACATTTTCTGTTTCGGTACAGGCCCTTGAGCTTGGGGCAAGAGGATATTACTGGTTTCCCGAATTTTCCGGAGATGTCAGAGTCGATAAGAATGGGGTTACGGGAACAAACATTAACGTGGAAGATGAACTTGGTGTGGGCGATGAAAGTTATCCCTCTGTTGAAGTCTTTGCGGGAATTGGAAAGCATCACATAAGCCTCATGTACACGAAGGCCGATTATTCAGGTGAAAAGAACTTGAGTCGAACGATCTATTTTATGGGAGAGACTTATACTGCTACTTCATTTGTCCAGTCGGATCTCGAATTCACGATGATCGATCTGGAATACCAGTATGATATCCTCGATCTGGAAAACATATTGGCCGGATTTTCTCTGGGTATTATCGGCAAGGTCAAATATGTCGAGGGTGAGGCAAGGTTGAGAGCTACAGGCCTTAGTCTTGATAAAAGTGAAACCTTCAAGGCGCCAATTCCAATGATAGGTCTGGGGATGCATGTGGGTATCCTTGCTGATATTTTGGAGGTTAGGGCAAAGGCAACAGGTATAGGTTACTCGGGTAACAAGTTTTATGAGGGACTGGCCGACGTTTCCTTAACCCCCTTTCCTTTCCTGGATATTCATGGCGGCTATAGAATCATGAAACTCGAGGTGGACGATATAAGTGATTTTTACGCGGATATCGAGTTTAAGGGACCATATGCCGGCATTACAATAAGCTTCTGATGGGGAGCGAGAAGAAACCGTGGAAAAAGAAAAACCTGAAAAAATGAGGGTAGGGGTCATCATGGGGGGGATATCTTCTGAAAAAGAGGTTTCCCTCGAGAGTGGAAGGAATATCTTCAGCAAGATGGACCGGCAGAAATATGATCCCCTTCCCATCTTTATGGATAGCCAGGGCCTTTTATGGGAGATTCCCATCAAACTGTTGATGCGAAACTCTACCATGGATATCGAAGAAGATTTGGCAGAAGACGCCAGAAGAATTCCCTATGAAGAATTAAAGTCGGTAGTGGACTTCATCTACATAGGTCTTCACGGGAAGTATGGAGAAGATGGGTGTCTGCAGGGGCTTCTTGAACTCCTGAAGATTCCTTATACCGGTTCCGGCGTTCTGGGCTCTGCCCTTGGTATAGATAAATATACTTCCCGGAATGTGCTTGCCATGAGCGGGATAGATGTACCACGAACAAAGGCTGTGTCTATAAGAGAATGGGGAAAAAACGCCGACAAGATCCTGGATGAAATTGAAAAAGATATAGGCTTCCCCTGTGTTGTGAAACCGACCAGAGAAGGTTGCAGTACGGCTGTAAAAAAGGTCGTATCGAGAGAGGGTATCCCCGATGCTCTTCTGTCCGCATTTGACTGGGATAGTATAGCACTGGTTGAAGAATTCATAACCGGGATGGAAGTGACATGCGGTGTTATTGGAAATGACGCGCCCATTGCCCTGACTCCATCGGAGACCATACCGACAGAAGATGTTCTTTCCCTGGAGGACAAGTTTCTCTATGGCCAGGGTGAGAATAAAACTCCCGCCAGGGTATCGGAAGAAATGTTGAAAAAGATTCAGGATGTGGCAGTACGGGCATATTGTATCCTGGGATTGAAAGCGTATTCGAGGATAGATATGTTTGTTTCAAATGACGAGCGTGTGATTGTTTTAGAGCCGAACAGTCTGCCCGGAATGACCCCTTCCACGGTCCTTTTCCACCAGGCGGCCGCATCCGGAATAACCCAGTCAGGATTTATAGATAGAGTTATTAATTTTTCTCTTGAGGCTCATGCGAAAAAAAGAGGACCACTATAAAACACTTTTCAAACCAAATCCCAATGTCAAAATACAACTTTTTTGTCATTGGGTTTTGAAATTTGACATTTTGGAATTTTTCAGATTTTGAATTAACAATTAGACACATTTCTTTTATTTATGGACAGAGTATCTGCTGCAGTTGACAATTTTGGAAGATCAGTTCTGAGAAACGTTGAGGAAATGGGGAAGATTCTTCTTCTCTTTCTCTCCGTATTGAGCTGGATGTTCAGACCGCCCCTGAAACTGCGGCTTATCTTCAAACAACTGGAGTTTGTCGGCGTCAAGTCCATATTTGTCGTCATATTGACCGGTACCTTTACAGGTATGGTCATGGCTCTTCAGGGGTATTATGGCTTCAGAATGTTCAGTGCGGAAAGCCTGGTCGGTTCCACAGTTGCTTTGGGGATGACAAGAGAACTTGGCCCTGTTCTCACATCTCTGATGGTAACAGCAAGAGCGGGTTCGGCCATGGCCGCTGAGCTCGGAACGATGCGTGTGACAGAACAGATCGATGCCCTCTACGTCATGGCGTCAAACCCCGTTAAACATCTTATTGTTCCCAGAGTTATCGCCGGCGTTATCATGGTTCCCATTTTAACCATTGTTTCGGATTTTGTGGGAATAATCGGCGGATATTTTGTCGGAGTAATTATTCTTGATATTAATGCAGGGGCCTTTGTCAAAAATATTACCAGGTACGTAGAGCTGGATGATATTTATAACGGGTTAATCAAGGCAGCAGTCTTTGGCCTCATCTTATCCCTCGTCGGATGTTACAAGGGGTTTAACACAACAGGAGGTGCGGAGGGGGTCGGCAGAGCCACAACTGAAGCCGTCGTATTAGCGTCAATATCGATCCTGATAAGTGATTACTTTCTTACGGCGATTATGTTTTAGAAACAAAGGAACAAGGATCAAGGATCAAGGTACAAGGTGAAAAGAATAACCTGAAACCTGAAACCTGAAACTTGAAACTCAGAGCATATGATTAGACTTATTGATGTTCATAAATCTTTTGGAAAACAAAAGGTTTTAGATGGTCTCAATCTCGAAATTGAAGACGGCAAGACCACCGTCATCATCGGGAAGAGCGGCGGGGGAAAGAGTGTCCTCCTGAAACACATAATTGGGCTTCTTAAACCGGACAGCGGAAAGGTTCTTATTGACGATGTAGATATTGCCAAACTGAATGATAAGGAACTGAATGAGGTTCGAAAGAAATTTGGGATGCTCTTTCAGGATGCCGCCCTTTTTGATTCTATGAATGTGGGAGAAAATGTAGCGTTCCCCCTGAGGGAACATACGAAAAAGAAAGAAGATGAAATAGAAGAGATTGTTAGAGAGAGGCTGAAAGCGGTAGGGCTGTCAGGTGTGGAGAACAAAATGCCATCCGAACTCAGTGGAGGTATGAGAAAGAGAGTAGGACTGGCCAGAGCTGTGGCCATGCTTCCGCAGATTGTCCTGTTTGATGAGCCCACGACGGGTCTTGATCCCATTATGACCGAAGCGATAAACGAACTTATTATAAATACGCAGAAGAATTTTAATCTGACCTGTATTGTTATAAGTCATGATATTCAATCTATCTTTGAGGTAGGCCACAAAATAGCCATGCTATACGATGGAAAAATTGTAGAGTACGGGACCCCTGAAGAAATCAGAAAATCGTATAATCCCGTATTGACTCAATTTCTTTCAGGGAGCCTTGAAGGCCCTATTGCTGTTATGTGAAACGATTTTTTCTCACCCATGATTTAAGATTGGAGGATAGGATGTTTTCAATTAGTACGGAGGCGAAAGTTGGATTATTCGTTCTGGTCGCGTTGATCATATTGGGATACATGTCCTTCCGGGTGGGAGAGTATGGATTTGGTTTAAAAAAGGGATACCTTGTAACCGCTGTTTTTGATAACGCGGCGGGGCTCGACAAGGATGCCTCGGTTATGGTTGCAGGAGTTGAGGTGGGCAGGGTTGAAAAAATTGGCCTTACGGATGGGAAGGCCCTTGTGACCATGAGAATAATCCCCGATGTGAAGCTGGAAAAGGATGTCACAGCATCGATAAAGACCCATGGAATCCTGGGAGAAAAGTTCATAGAGATACAACCCGGGACGAGGGGTATGGCATATCTCAAGGACGAAGATCGGATCACAAAGGTGGAAAAACAGGCTGATATTGACAAGCTTCTGCGGGAAATCGGTACAATAGCAAGTGATGTAATGCAAGTAACAGCTTCTTTGAAAAAAGTTGTTGGGAGCGAAGAAGGAGAGGCAAATCTCAAAGCCATACTTACGAATACGCGAGACCTAAGTGTTAGCCTTAATAAAGTCGTCCAGCGAAACGACGAAAAATTTAATCTCATGGTTGACAGTTTGCAGAGCGCGGCCGCTGAAATGCAAAAAACCTTTGCCGCCCTCAGCGATATTACGGAGAGGGTCAACAAAGGTGAAGGTACGATAGGGCAACTGGTGAATAACGAGGGGGTTTTTGAGAATCTTGACAAAACCGTTGCCTCCCTTCAGGATATAACCAACAAGATCAACGATGGCAGGGGAACGATAGGAAAGTTGATAAACGATGAAGAAACAGTGGATAATCTGAATGCGAGCCTGAAAAGCCTTGATAAGAGTATGGAAGGAATTGACAGGTATGTTTCCAAGGCGGAGCAGTTCAGAACCTTCCTCAGTTACCGGGGTGAATATCTGTTCGATAAAAGCGATGCAAAAAGTTACCTCGAGGTAAAGATTCAGCCGAAAGAAGATAAATTCTATATTCTCGGGATAGTTGCTGATCCCAGGGGCAGACGGACAATTGTTGACAGGACGACCGGCGGAACAACCACCCGTACTGAGGAATGGGAAAAAAATGAGTTACTTTTCAATGCCGAGATTGCAAAAAGATACAAAGATGTTGTTCTCAGGGGCGGTCTTCTCGAGTCTACCGGTGGTGTAGGAATAGACTATTTCGCATATGATGATAACCTGAAGCTTACATTTGAGGCATTCGATTTTGATACGGACAGAGATCCTCATCTGAAGATATTCGCCGAGTACAGGCTTTTCAAACACCTGTATCTCACAGCTGGTTGGGATGATTTTGTCAGTGATGAAGGCAACGAGTCTCCTTTCGCGGGTTTTGCTATCAGGTTTGAGGATGAAGACCTTAAGTATCTCCTGACAAGCACGCCAATTCCAAAATAAATCCGGTCTGTGCAGGGGGTGGCATGGACGGTTCGGCTGAGCTCACGCCGAAGTCTCACCGAAGACAAATTTAGTTGTCCGTGTAGACTGTCTGGTTTGCCTGGTCTATTTGCTGTGTCTGATGAGATTGTCACGAGAATCCGCCAAAGGTGCTCATCTTGAAGAAACATATTGACATTGAGAATGAAGTGCATATATTAACTTTGAAGTTTCCGGAGATTTCTTGAAAAAATGTCTGAGAAAAAGCATTTCAGTCCAGCAGAGATATCTTTTGTAAATAAAACATTTGACCAGGCCGAGAAACTGGCGGAGAAATATTTTCACCTTAGTCCCGGGGACTGGAAAACTCATAGATACGATGTGAAAACCCTTGCGTATCTTGAGGAACATGAGGTACATAGCAGGGCGTTTGCACACCTTTGTAAGTACGATTACATGAAGGGGGAGAGTGCCGATAATAAGGAAAACACCCATTTTTACAGGATATGTCTCCAGGACGGTCGAATTTTAAATGCTGTAGAAAGGGGAAGTTCTTTCATAAAGCTGATGCCTCTCATGCTATATATAGCCACACATGAACTGATACATGTCGTTCGTTTTAACCGGGGAGAGGGTGATTTTGATGCACCTGTGGAAGAGAAGATACAGGAAGAAGAGAATGTCCATTCAATCACCCGGAATATATTACAACCCATAGCCGATAACAATCTCAACCTGGTTCTTGATTGCTTCAGCGATCAATACCATATAGGAGATATATTCGACTTAACCAGGAATTAAAATTGATGGACTCGTAAAGAGTCTGTCATTCCCGCGTAGGCGGGAATCCATAAATAGCTAAGCATTTGAAAAGACTGGATTCCCGTTTTCACGGGAATGACAAGATTGTGCATATTTCGACTTTTTACGAACCCGTCAAAATTGATAATTAAAAATTCAAAATTAAGAATTCATATATAGTGGAGGTTTTTATGCCGATTTACGAGTATAAATGTACAAAGTGCGGAAAGGAATTTGAAGAATTTCATGGTATCACAGATGATACCATTCCTGCCTGCGGGTTTTGCAAAGGAAAGGCGAAAAGGCTGATTTCCAACTGTTCTTTCCATCTTAAAGGAACGGGCTGGTATGTGACCGATTACGGCGGAAAGAAACCTTCTCTGGGTGAGAGCAAACACGATGAAGCATCTTCGGATTCGCCGGTAAGCAAAGAGAGCGAAACCGGTAAATCTGCGGATACAACATCATCCACGGAGAGCAGCGAGGATTAAGGCATAATTCGAAACAATATCAAAATCTTAAACTCGAATGTCTAAAACTGTTTCGAAAATTTGTTATTTGATATTCGAATTTGTTTCGTATTTAGATATTCGAATTTCGGATTTGCGGCTTTGCCGCTTTAGACTATACCCCGGGCATTCTAACCCGGGGTTTTTCATTTTTGGGCATTAACAGCTTTTAACTTATGTCCTTTTCTCTTTTTTCGAGGACTTCCGATAACGCCTTCGGTATGTGTTGAATAATTTCTATGACTTGAGTTGCCGGTGTGTGAAAAATAGTTGTTGCCACTATTTTTCTAGGAATTTGTTTCTCTTTGCTTGTGCCATATTGATCAGTCAAGGCACGTCTTGACAAAAATTCTGTTTGTGATATTATTAAATTCGTAAATTATGAATCTTATAAAATACAAGAGAGAAACAGAAGGTGGATAAAATGCCGCTAATTAAAGTTAAACAAAATTATCAAATCACAATTCCACATAGCCTGCGTAAAGATCTCAAAATTGCCGTTGGGGATTATATGGAAGTTGAAAAACAGGATGGTGAAATTATTTTAAAACCCGTTAAATTAGTCTACCCGGATCAGGAATATTTTTATACTAAAGAGTGGCAAGAAGGAGAAGCTCAAGCGGATAAAGATATAGCAAATGGCGATTTAGTAGGTCCTTTCGCCGGCATTGAAGATAGTCTGAAAGCCCTGAAAAAGGCTAAGATATGAAGCTACTCTTCACAAAAATTTTCGTTCGGGACTACCGGAAATTACCTGAAGAGATCCAAAAAAGTACAGATAAACAATTGGGACTCTTATTGGCTAATCCGCAACACCCCTCTCTAAAAGTTAAAAAGATGCAGGATCCAAGAAGCATATGGGAAGGCAGGGTAACAGCTTCATACCGCTTTACCTTCCAGATTGTAGGCAATACCTATATCCTTCGAAAAGTCGGAACCCATGATATTTTAAAAAATCCATAACCAAATGCTATTTAAGTAATGGTGGCTCACAATTCTGGGGGAATGTGCGATGAGAAAGGTTATCATTGAAGCCTCTTGCAAAGATTTCGTGAATGTAGATTTTAAAAGAAATCAGATTACCACTGTAGGGCAAGGCTTTAGCCTTGCTCACTATAAAGCCAATACAAGCGGTTAAGGTTATTGATAATCGCGGGATTGAGAGTTTTTAAAATAATCAGATTATGAATACAGGAGAGTATTAGCCATGTTTCGATTAACAGATTATATCTCAAAAGATGAATTGGAAGAATTTTGCCTGAAAAATCACATTAAAAAGTTATCCCTTTTTGGTTCCGCTTTACGCGGTGAATTACGACCCGGTAGCGATATTGATGTTTTAGTTGAATTTGAAAAGGAGCATGTCCCTGGTCTATTGCGTTCCTGCCGTATAAAAAATGAACTTACTGATTTAATAGGGCATGAGGTTGATTTGCATACGGCTAACGATTTAAGCCGTTATTTTAGAGATGAAGTAGTAAAAACAGCCGAGGTACAATATGCCTACTAAGGATAGAACAAGAATTCAACTTCACAGCTATCCAGGGAATTTCGTAATAAATACCCGGATATAGAATGGCGGGATATTATTGCCATGCGAAATGTATTGATACATGCCTGTTTTGATATTGATTATGAGGTTGTTTGGAAGGCAGTAAAAGAGGACCTCCCCCCTCTTGTTCTAAAATTGAATGAATTATTATAAGATGAGCATAATTAGTGGCGGGACAAATTGATAAGTCATTTCGATTCTCTGAGAACTTCTGACAGTGCCTTCGGTATGTGTTGAATAATTTCTATGACTTGAGTTGCCGGTGTGGGTTTCGCGTAATGGCCCGCCAGCCGGTTTGCCTTCATTGCCACCACTGCCGCTTCCGGGATTGACATTCCCGAATCGATCAGGGCCGAAACAATACCCGTCAGTGTATCACCGGTGCCTCCCATGGCTTCAAGGGCCTCCTCCACCGGGCTGTTTACCGTTTCCAGTATACCCTCCCGGCTGGCCAGGTAATCCTGCTTTCCTTTGACGAGGAGAAACCGTGAAGCGTTGTTGTGATCATATGCACGGGAAATCAGGTCAGATACGCGGTTTTCATCATGCAGTATAAATCCGCGTGTATAGAAAGGATGGGGTGCCTTTTCATCCGCCAGGAAAGCCAGTTCCCCGATGTCAGGTGTAAAGAGATCGTACATCGGGGCTTGTCCGCTCATCTTTGCCACATACATAAATCCTGCATCGGCTATCAAGGTAGGCCGCTCTTTGATTTCATATATGACCTGCTGGAGGCGTTTGTGCCAGTGAACAATGGGCTGCAGGTAATGAAATGTAAGAGTTTGAAAAGAAGAATGAGGCAAATGGTCGGTTAAATATTTGTAAAGGTGCCGGCTCCCCTTTCCCAAGCCTGTATCTCCGACCAGATATCCGAAGGGCGCCGGTTGACCGAGTGTTTCCGCGGTTTTGATTGCCGCTGCCATCAGGGCAGGTGTCCCCCGGTTTACGGATACGCGTTGTTCGTCTATTCGGATTTCATTATCCACCATTCTGATTTCCCCATCTACAAGGGGGAACCCTTCGGAGGGTACTGTTCCTGCTATGGCGAGCACTGGCGTTTTACCTCCTCATAGGCCAACTGCAGGGCATATCCGCAGAGGGTATGGCCGATTTCACGTGGACTGGGTGCATCGGCAAGCGTTTGGCCCACCATCTCATAGGCCAGATAGGGAACATCCGGGCAACCACCCCCGGAAACATTTACAATGTTCCCGGTTGCCTTTTCAACGGTCAGTTTCATGTTTGCCGCCCGGACCATGATGTATTCACCAAAATCCTTGGTATGAAAGAGATCCACCGGATGAAGGAGGGGGCTTGTTACGGGAACCATCTTCAGGGGCGGAATTCCCTCTCCCTCCAGCGTTCTGAGGATATTCAGCTCCTCGATGAGGGGGAACTCAATTACCAGATCACAGCCGCTTTGAATTTCAGGCGGCGGTCCCATGACCCGGATTTCCCATCCTTCTCTTTTCAGGGCATTTTCCGCCTGGATAACCTCGCTGGTATTTTCAAATACCATAATCCCGCGATCGGCATTTCCATTATCACCGGGTGTGCCCTGTTTCGGCTTACCTTTGAAAAAACTCAAAAAAGACACAGCTAATCCTTTCTTATGGTGATCTTGTACTCGTCACCTTCCTCACTGATATCTGCTACTTTCCAGCCCTGACTTGTGGCGGCACGCGAGACATTTTCCTTTGATGTCTCCGTATCTACAAGAATCTCGATCTCGCTTGTGTTCCCTGTCTTTATCTCATCCAGTGTCATCAAAACGGGCTGAGGGCAGGAAAGTCCTCGTGCATCAACTTTTGTGCTCATATTTTACTCCTTATGCAATTCTTTTTCTCATCGCAAATCCGATAAACAGACAAACGATCAGGCCAATAATTACTGCCGGGATGCCGTAAGGGCCAACCCCTTTTGGAGAACTGGCCAGACCGAAATTGTGGGCGAATCCCGCACCGACGATCATTCCCAGTACAAAAACAGCGGCATCCCCGTCGCCCTCTCCGGACAGGAAAAGCTGACGTCCGGGGCAGCCTCCGGCGAGAGCAAAGGCCAGGCCGGCCAGAACCATCCCCGCGAAGTTCCAGATATGCATTGTATGAGCAACAGGCTGGCCCTTAAATCCAGGGTGAAACTGTCCGACGATGAGATTTGTGACGAAAGCGGCGGCAACAAGGGCGATGAATCCCAGGAGGAGGTGAGTCTGTCGAAAGAGGACAAAGTCTCTTATTGCCCCCATGGTGCAGAAACGGCTTCGCTGTGCCAAGAATCCTATGAACAGGCCAATTCCCAGAGAAATAAGGAGAGGCGCATGCATGAAACCGGGACCTTTCAGACTGTAAAAGAGAACCCCGCTTCTGTTTTGACCTTCAATCTGCGGGAAGGCAATGAGCAGAGTCAAAAAGCCAAGCATTATAAGCGGCAGCATCCATCCCGCTGCTGCATGAGTAGTTTGTGTACGTCCCAGATTGTAACCCTTTTTAAGAAAAAGTGTTCCGATCCAGATGCCGAATATCAGTCCCAGAAGTCCGAGAATGGCATTTCCGTCGCCACCGGCCAGACGCAGAGCGGCTCGCCAAGGACATCCTAAAAAGACCAGTGCGCCGATCATGGCGAAGACGCCGAGGACGAAGCGGACAATGGGAGCGGAACCGAGGCGCGGGCGATATTCCTTGAAGAGGTATGCGGCGATGAGCGATCCCATAACAAAGCCGATAATTTCCGGTCGTATATATTGCACCACACCTGCGCGATGAAGTCCAAGGGCGCCCGCGATATCCCTTTCAAAGCAGGCCACACAGATCCCCATGTTTGCCGGATTTCCCCACTTCTGTAAAAGGGCGGCGAAGACTCCGATAAATAGTCCTACGCTGATGATTCCCCACCGTGTAGCGAAAACATTCCTCAACCTCATGGATTAGATGCTCCTTTCTGATGAATTACTGCCATTCATGTGATCATACGCGGGTTATGTAAATTAACTTTTTCTATAAGTCAAATTCATAATATGAATAGAAGGGGATTGCCTTATTGGATTTATTGATAGGAACACGGTGAATATAGTGTGTTCGCAAACGTGGAATTTACCGAGACCTTTGCATAACGTCCCCTTTTGCCCAATTTCTGCGTCAGACTCAAATTTTAATCCTCGAAATATCCAATATATTCCTGTGGTTAAAATTTTTGCCTTCCTTGAACTTTAACAAAATTGAACATTCTGCAAAGGTCTCTTACCCTTCCCATATGCTGGAAGCTTGCCGTTTTCCGGCGTAAAGTCCTTCGTCTGCGGGGCTTATCCTGGTTTCCATTATCTCTGACGCCCCGGGATAGTTAGATTGCATTAAAAACTCGTCTATAACCTTTTTCGTTTGCAGTAATCCCTCGGCTTCCCTTATCTCCAGAACCCACCACATACAGCCAATATTCTGTAAGATACCGAGGCCGTCTCTAATATCTTCCAATCGGCCCGGTGGAATATGTCCGAGTTCGGAAACCTCCGTGTGATATATGTGGGAGTTGATAACGCGATCAGCGTGTGGCGCAACAAAGTCTTCAATTGTCCAGTAGTTACTTTGAACCGATTCACACGCATGCGCGTGGCCGATATCAAGGGTGACAAAAGCTCCGCTTTTGCGAATCAGTTTCTCAAAGAGGTTCGGTTTGCTGGTCCATCCCCAGGCTAAATTTTCAAGGCAGACCCTCACGCCATGGTATGCGCCATATTGAACCACGCGTCCCAAATTATCTATGGTCGCCTCCCATGAGAGGGGCTCTGTCGAATCATGGCCAAGACCGATGTGGAGCGTCAGATATCTTCCTTCCGCTTTAGATACAATGCGTATTATGCGTCGGAAGAGTGCCTCTGCCTCCTTTGCCTGAACCGGATCCTCGTGTCCCAGATCCTGCCGGGGAAAGGGACAGTGATAGCGAATTTCGAGGGGCCTAAGAGATGACAGGCTCTTTATCCACTTTGATTCTTCTACGGGCGTCCGGGGCAGTGTCTTCACATCAAAAGACCAGTCTATGCCGGAGAACCCGTTCTCAAAGGCAAATTTGCCAAGTTCGTCTATATCGGAAATAAAATTACACATTGCCAGTTTCGGCTTCACTGGTCTTTGGCTGTTTTGTGCGATAGCAATATCTTCCATTTATATCACCACGATTTTCCCCTTCGGTTCGGATACGACTTCACCAATGATGGCGGCGTCTTTTATTCCTTCGTCGTTCATTCTTTTTACCAGATCTTCCGCTTCTTTTAAGGGCAGGGAGATGAGCAGGCCTCCCGATGTTTGAGGGTCAAAAAAGACATCCACAATCCATTCCGGACAGTCGGGTCCCACTTCAATCATGTTCATTCGGAATTTCCTGTTCCGGTTTAATCCTCCCGGAATAATGCCCATTTCAACAAATTCCTGAATTTCATGAAAAATGGGTACGGAAGAAGACCGGATAACCATGCCGACATCGCTTCCCTCGATCATTTCACAGGCGTGGCCAAGAAAACCGAAACCCGTAACATCCGTGCAGGCGTGGACATTTGAAAAATTCGTCATTAACTCGGCGGCTTTTTTATTAAGTTCTACCATGCATTGTACAGATTTATTTACCAGGTCATTACTTGCCATGTTAGCTTTCAGAACAGTATTGATGATTCCGGTGCCGAGCGGTTTAGTCAGAATCAGAGCATCGCCTGCTATGGCGCCTCTATTAAGGAGTACCCTGTCAGGATGAATCGTACCGGTGACAGATAGGCCGTACTTCAATTCATCATCTTCCACGCTGTGTCCGCCAACAAGGAGAACCCCGGCTTCGCGCATCTTGTCCAATCCACCGAGAAGGACTTCTCTTAGTATGGAAATTTCCATTTTATTGATGGGAAAGCAGATGATATTCATCGCCGTGAGAGGCTTTCCACCCATGGCGTATACATCGGACAGAGAATTTGCCGCGGCTACCTGGCCGAATGTATATGGATCATCGACAATGGGTGTAAAGAAGTCGAGAGTCTGAATAATGGCAAGGTCGTCTCTCAGTTTATAAACACCCGCGTCATCGCAGTGTTCAATTCCCGCGATCAGATTGGGGTCTGATATGAGCGGCAGACCACACAATGCCTGATTCAGGTCCCCCGGACCTATCTTGCAGGCTCACCCCGCACCGCGAACTGTTTCCGTAAGTCGAATTTTGGCTTTGTCATCCATATTGTTGTCCTTCCCGCTCCTGCGTGGGAACGCGTAACCGTTCAATTTTCATCGCTCCCTAACCGTGAAACTTGAAACTTGAAACTTTGAACTTGAAACTTTGACCCCAAGTAGCTACGAAATAAAGATGAATATGTCAAATTCATTATAGTTATAAATCTCTATTGATTATGAACATATCTTATGATATTTTCCGCTTATGGCTTACGATAGATTTAAAAATATTACTATGCAGCAGATGGAAGCCCTGATTAAGCTGGTTGAGGAACGGAGCTTCAGCCGTGCGGCCAAGAAGATGTACCTGACTCAGCCATCCCTGACGAAACATATTAAAAATCTGGAAGAATTGGTTAATGCCAGGGTGGTTAACAGGAAAAATACGGGTATATCCTTAACACCGGAGGGCAAGATTCTCTATGATTACGCGAGGCGTATATTCAAACTGATGGGTGAAGCAAAAGAAAAGATTGAAAGGGTCAGGGAAGATGAGTCGGGCAGTGTGTTTATCAGTGCCAGTACCATACCTTCTACCTATATCCTTCCCCATGTTTTGAATGTATTCAATAAAGATTATGCCGATATCCATTGTTATGTTCAAATGAATGACAGTGAGGCAACCCTGAATATGATCCTCGATAATCAGGCGGAGATCGGTTTTATCGGCAAGTCTGTATCCAGCAGTAAATTGAACATTGAACCGATATGGAGAGACAGGCTTGTTCTGGTTGTGCCGGAAGGACATCCATGGCACCGGAAAAAAAAGATAACCATGGAAAAACTTTCCCGTGAACCTTTTATTATTAGAGAAAAAGGTTCTGCTACTCGATCAATCCTGGAAGAGTATCTGCAAAAAAATACGGACAAGAACCTGTCTCAGTTCAATATCGTGTGTGAGCTGGGGAGTTCCGAAGCGGTAAAGGAGGCTGTCATAGCCGGTCTGGGAATTTCAATTCTTTCTATTCATGCCCTGAAGCGAGAGTTGAAAACCGGTCTTCTTATTGAAAAGCCTGTCGAAAATTGTACGATTGAAAGGAATTTTTATTTGATATACAAGAGGCAACTCGGTCTAATGCGTCATCATAAATTGTTTCTGGACTTTGTAAGGAAGTCAAAACTTGATTTTCCTTGTTGAACTATAAAGGATGATGGTCTCGTAAAAAATTAAAAAATAACAGGAAGATTATAAGATCATGACAAAGACGATACGATACTGCAGTACAAACAGAAACCTGGACGGTGTAGAAGGAATTGTCCCTTTTAAAGGTTATGTGTCCTTCAAGGATGCCCTTCTTCAGGGGCAGGCTCCCGACGAGGGGCTCTTCATGCCGGATTTCATTCCCCGGCTTTCACCTGACGATATTATGGCTTTAAAGGGAAAACCATATCCCGAGGTGGCAATGCTGGTGACGGGAGCATTTCTCGGCGATGAGATTTCTCAGGAGGCACTGAAAAAGATTGTTTATGATTCATACAATTTTGACGTTCCCCTGGAAAAAGTAGTTGACCGGAAATATGTCATGAGACTTGATCAGGGGCCGACTGCATCCTTTAAGGACTTTGCGGCGAGGATGATGGCACGACTCATGAGCCATTTTCGGGATAAAGGGAAGAGATTAAATGTACTGGTTGCTACGTCGGGGGATACGGGTAGTGCCGTCGGAGAGGCATTCAAAGGCGTGGAAGGGATTGATGTAAATATCCTCTATCCACGGGATGAGGTAAGCGGAAGGCAGAAAAAACAACTGGACACCATCGGTGAAAATGTTAAGTCACTTTCCATTGATGGAAAATTTGACGATTGTCAGGATCTTGTCAAGCAGGCCTTTTCAGATCAATCCCTTAAATATCTCAATTTTACCTCGGCAAACTCCATCAATTTCGGGAGAATACTTCCGCAGATGGTCTATTATATTTATGCCTATGCCCGGCTTTGTGAGGATGGAGAGGAGATCGTTATTTCCGTTCCTTCGGGAAATTTCGGAAATGCATTAGGCTGCGAATATGCGAGAAGAATGGGACTGCCCGTGAAGCGGCTGGTCATGCCGACGAATGAAAATGACGAGTTTCCTCATTTTTTAAAAACGAATCAATACGAAAAAGTCTCACCATCGAGGGCTTGCCTTTCCAATGCCATGAATGTAGGCCATCCAAGCAACCTGGCCCGCTTTTTTGAATTGTACGGTGGGACGGTTGACCGGACGGGGAAAGTCCATGTTTATCCCGATATCGAGACAATGAGGGAGAACATTTTTTCGGTGAGCATATCTGATGATGTGACGAAGGAGTGTATTAAAAAAGCCTATGATACATACGGGGTTGTATTAGAACCTCACGGTGCTGTAGGCTGGCGGGGTCTTGAGGTTTATCTTGAGCAACATGGCGATTTTTCACCCTGTGTGTCACTGGAGACGGCCCATCCGGCCAAATTCCCCGATGAAATCATAGAACTTCTCGGCATTACACCCGAATTACCGGACAGCATGAAGGATATCGACAAAAGGAAAGGGGAACCTGTCGAGCTACCAGTGGATTATAAAATGTTTAAAGAATATCTACGTGATAAATTGAAGGTTGAAGGTTAGTTCCTTAGTTGTAAAATTCTTGCAAAAATGGCTTCGGCGTGAGCTCAGTCGAACGGCAAAAGAATTAAAAACAATCACGAAACCACGAAGAAAAAAAGTTTTACCCTATTGCACCATAAAAGGCTTACGCCTAAATTCCTTATTCGGAGTTTACCCGTAAGGGTTTTACAAAAACTTATCGCGAAACCACGAAAAAAAAAGAAGGAGCGAAATTAAATTTTATAGAGAAGGCAAAGAATAATGGCGAAAGGCTGAAGGATTAGGGAGATAATTTTCTCCGGGCCTTTAGCCCTTAGTCCTCAGTCCTCATTGCTCATTGCTCAGCCCTTGCGGCTTTGGTGGTTCGTTCGCAAAAGCAAGAAATACAGGAGGTTCTTCATGAAGAGAAGGATAATTATTATAGCTGCTATCCTGTTATTAGTGCCGATTGTAATTTATTTTGCATTTCCCGAGGTTTTGTATAATTTTTCAATCAGTTCAGCACGAAAATCGGCTGGACTCTCAAAAAAAATTATTGAGGTTGATAATCATACCATATCATATCTTGAGGGTGGCAAGGGCGATACAATCCTTATGCTTCATGGATTTGGTGGAAATAAGGATCACTGGACTCAATTCTCAAAGTCACTAACCACAAACCTTCATGTTGTGGCAATCGACCTTCCCGGTTTTGGAGAAAGTTCTAAAATCGAGACAGAATCATATAATATTGACAGTCAGGTTAAAAGATTAAGTAGAATTATTGATGTTCTTGGACTGAATAAATTTCATCTGGTGGGCAATTCTATGGGGGGAACCATTGCAGGCAGATATACAGCAGTTGTTCCCGATAAAGTATTGAGTCTGGCCTTGTTTGATACCGGAGGCATACCTTCAGCGGAAAAGAGTGATTATATAAAGCTTCTATACAAAGGGGAAAATCCTCTTTTAATTGAATCTTCTCAAGATTTTGATGAAATGATGGAGCTTGCTTTTGAAGTGTCTCCTCCGATACCAAAGCGTATTAAGGCGTATCTCACAAAGCAGGCTATATTGAATAGAGAGTTTAATGAAAAGGTTTTCAAGGAAATAGTGACGGAAATGTATTCATTAGAACCTGACCTTTCAAAAATTCGGGTTAACACATTAATATTATGGGGGGATAAGGATCGTATACTTCATGTATCATCTACAAATGTCTTAGAGAAGGGTCTGCCTGATTCCACTACAGTGATTATTAAAGGCTGTGGCCATTGTCCAATGATCGAGAGGCCTGAAGAAACAGCACATCATTATCTGGAATTTCTATCGTCACTATCTTTATAATCAAATTTTCTCTTTAGAAGTTTCAGGAATCCGAATATTGTTATCAGGGCAGCAAGAAAAAAGAGAATTTCGTATAGGTTGTTGCTCAGATATATAAGCCAGATAATCCCTTTACTCAGATGGGCGTGCCAATTCTTTTCCAGTTCATAAAGAGAAATTGAAATGCCCTTCTGTATTGCTGAGTTGATTTCATCACCATTCCTCAAGTTTGTCAGGATCTTAATAATCCCATCGCTGCCAAATTGACCGACTATATATTCTATAAAACTCTTGCTTTCCTCATAAGCCAGCAGGAGGGCTTGCTTATCTTGAGGAAACCCCTCTGCTAAGTTATTGATCGATATGTAGTTTCCCGTTAAGGCAACCCTGGTAAGAACAGATTGTCTTCTATCCATTATTATTTCTGCGATTCCGTCACTTACCCACTGGGCAACTCCTTCGTCAAGCCATTTTGGAAGTCTCCCCCCTGGAATATGATGATGAAGCAGAAGATGGCATAATTCATGTTTTAAGGTTGTTCCAAGGTTAAAAGGGGAGATGTTCATTCTCGAATAGTCTATTACAATGAACTTTCTCTGAGGAACAGCATATGCGACAACGAGATCACTCCTTGCCATCTTCTGGAAGGTCTTCCTGTTTTTAATAAGGAGGACTTCCGGCTCGTAATCCAATTTCCATTTGAGCTTTTTCCCCAGTTCTGCAATTAGCCCCGGATAGATATTTATGACTTCCTCTGCAGCATTTCTCAGAGGTTCTTCGAACAGTACGGTAACTCCATTTCCCTTGACCGTAACGAGCTGTTCTCCATAGACGGGTTTGAAAGAGACGATAAGAAGAGCAAATAAAGAGAAAAGAAATAGTTTTTTCATCTTCCTCAAAAATAAAATACAAAAAAGGGTGCGATAAATCAGGGACGGGTTCACATTTGTTTTACCTCGTCATCACGTATCTCTGTTCACCCCTGGGGACATACCATTTGATAAAATTGTAACCGATGCCGAGGGGAGCGGGTTTGATTCCTTTGAACCGGGCGCTGATGATCGGGAGTGAATCAGGGACGTAGAGGAAGGTGTAGGGTTGCTCCTCCGCCAGGATTTCCTGTATTCTGTCGTAGCATCGCTTCCTTTCTGTTCTGTCGAAGGTGCTTCTGCCTTTTTCCAGCAGATCATCCACTTCTTTATTTTTATATGAAATAAAATTTAATTCCCCCTGCTTTGTCTTGCTTGAGTGCCATACGTCGTAAAGATCCGGATCGAGCGTGATGGTCCAGCCGAGTATGGTCGCGTCAAACCTCCGTTTATTAATGAAGTCGTTGACGAAAGCGGCCCACTCGATAATCCTGATTTTTACCTTTATTCCGATGTCGGCAAGACGTCTCTGGGTGATCTCCGCGCACTTTGCACGAACCTCGTTTCCCTGGTTTGTAATAATCTCAAAGATAAATGGTTTGCCGTCTTTATCCAGGATTCCGTCTCCGTCTGTATCCTTCCAGCCCGCATCGGTCAGAAGCTCTTTAGCTTTTTCGGGGTTATAGGGATATCTCTTTACATTGGGATTATGGGCCCAGGTGCCCGGTTTAAACGGGCCCGTCGCCACCTGACCCAAACCAAGCATGACACCTTTAATGATTTCTTCCTTGTTTGTGGCATACGATATGGCCTGCCTTACCCGCTTGTCCCTGAAAAGGGGGTTTTCGAGGTTATAGCCGAGATAGGTATATCCGAAGGAAAGGTATCGATACTTGTTAAAGTTCTTGCGGAACATATTATTTTCTGTCTGCCTGGTATACTGGAGAGGCGTCAGGTTCATCCGGTCAACGCCTTTTGCTCGAAGTTCAAGAAACATGGTTGCCATATCCGGGATGATCCGCATGATATAACCGTCGATATAAGGTCTTCCTTCAAAGTAATCGGGGTTGGAGATTAGAACGATCTTCTGCCCAGTTACCCATTCTTTAAAGATATATGATCCCGTTCCCATGGGGTGGCGTGCCAGAGGGGATTTTGTAATATCCGTTCCCTCTAATAGATGTCTGGGCAGTATGGAGGCGCTCCAGCTTGTGAGTGCGGGAGCGAAGGGTTTATCATAGGTTACCCGGAAGGTATAGGGATCGATGACCTCTGCCTTCTTTACCTTGAGAAAGTCTCCCGCGTAAGCGGTTGGTGTCTTCGGATCTACGGTTACCTGGTAAGTAAAGAGGACATCTTCGGCCGTAAAGGGATGTCCGTCGTGCCATTTAACCCCCTTTTTCAGGTGAAAAGTAAAGACCAGGCCATCATCGGAAATATCCCATGATTCTGCCAGATCCCCGACGATATTCAGATTCTTGTCATATTTAACAAGGCCGTTAAAAATCAGAGAGGAGATGCTGTGGGACGTTGCATCTGTGGAAAGAACAGGGATCAAATTGGAGGCATCTCCGATGGAACCTTCCACAATAATATCCCCGTAAGCGGGAGCTTCATTTACGGATGCCTCCTTTGCGGCGGAGTTATCCTCTGAAGTGTGACTCTCACAGCCCCACAAAAGGAAAAGGGTGATTAAGATCAAGATTAGAATAATGCGGTTTATGTGTATCATTTCCGTTACACATACCATACTTTGAAAGGAAATCAAATTTGACGGCTTCGTAAAAAGCTCCACTATGCCGTTTTACAGCATTATAATGGAAAGTAACATATTTAAGAAGGTATATCTACTTACGTAGCGTGGGGTCTCTTACGTAGCGTGGGGTCTCTGTGCCCCACAGAGACCCCACGCTACTCGATGGGAGAGGGCAGGGGTGAGGGTGAATACAACGCCATTCCGCGTACTTACGTCCCCCTCCCCTTAATCCCCTCCCGCCTCCTCCAGCAAGTGGGGGAGGGTAAGATGGAAGAAAGTTATTATAGCCCTCCCGCCAGGGGAGGGGAAACCTGACTTTTACGAGTTCATCAAATTTCTTGGTAACTCCGGGTAGTCAGTAGTCATAATAAAAGCCGTGCGTTTTGCTGACAAATTGCTGATTCTCTTCTCCTTTTTTCTGTTTCCTGTCTCCTGTCTCCGGTCTCCTATCTTCTCTCTCCGTAGTTACGTTTTTTCCTGTTATTATCTGAAAATCCTTGCACATTTTTTTACTTGGTGGTACGAAATCGGAAGTCAGAAGACACACCACCCCAACTTTTACGAAACAGTTATACTTACTCACACGGATACAGAGATGAATGCCATTTTAGATTATTTGATGAGTAAGCGCGGTATTGACTTTTCCGGGTGCCGTTCCTCCATGATTGAACGGCGGATCAGGAAGAGACTGGCAGCCGTAAAAAGCGCCAGTTTCAGTGAATATCTGAAATATCTGCAAGAGTGTCCCGGTGAGCCTGATAATCTCATCGACGTATTAACCATCAATGTTAGCAGGTTCTTCCGGGATACATTGACCTTTGAATATATTGCCGACAACATCCTGCCAGCTATTGTCACAGAAAAAGTTAAGATGCGTGACCACTCTCTGCGGGTCTGGTCGGCCGGTTGCGCGACGGGAGAGGAGCCATATTCCGTTGCTATCCTGATCAATGAATTATTTAAAAAAGAGGAACACGGCCTGAGTCTGAACATCTTTGCCACTGATATTGATAAAGGGGCATTAACGAAGGCGCAAAGGGCAGTCTATCCATTTGAAAGCGTAAAGAATGTCAAGTACGGGATCTTAAAAAAATATTTCACTGTCGAGGATGAGTCGTTCATGTTGAATCCCGGAATAAAAAAATTGGTGACTTTTACGCTTTACGATATTCTTGATAAGAAAAATTACGCACCTCCTGAAAGCGTGTTCGGCAACTTCGACATGGTGCTCTGCCGGAATCTCCTGATCTATTTTTCTGTAGAATATCAGAATATAATATTTGATAAATTATACAGGTCGCTTGATAAAAAAGGGCACCTGGTATTGGGTGAGACTGAGATGCCGACAATGAAGTATCAAAAGTATTTCAGAAGAGTTGATGCGTGCTGTCATATCTATCAAAAAAGATGAATCCGCAGATTACACAGAGTTGCAATAGATAAATATATGCATCATCCGTGTAATCTGCGTAATCTGTGGATTGTAATCCGCAGACAGGAGATGAATATGAAAATCCGCTTTAAAAGCATGAAATCCCGCCTGGTCTTCTGGTTTCTTGTTCTGGCGCTACTGCCATTACTTACAGGCGCGCTGATAACATATCACCAGAGAATGCAATCAATAAAACACCGGGAGGCTCAGAAACTCACGGCCGTACGAGATCTGAAGATAAATCAGATAAACCTTTGGCTGGATGAAAGAACCGGCGATACACAAACTGCTGCAGAGGACCCTGTAATAAGGGACCTGGAAAAAGTTGTCAATAAAGAAAAATTCAGTCAAAGTGATATAAAGATTCTTGAAAGTGTGAGGAATCGTTTAAACGGTTACCTGAAAAATTATCCCGATTACAATGAGATCTTTATCATCAATCCCCATACCGGAATAATTCAAGTCTCTACAGACAGGTCGCTTGAAGGCGTAAACAAATCAACGGATCCATACTTTACAGAACCTGTGAAGACCCGCCGGCTGTATATTAAAGATATCTATTATTCGAAAAGCACAAAACAGCCGGCCATGGCCCTTTCTGCTCCCATATTCGGTCTTGCCCACAACGGCAAACGTATCGTCGGTATACTTGTAGCCAAAGTGGATCTGGAACATTCACTTTATGCCCTGCTCCTTGACCGCACAGGCATGGGGAAAACGGGTGAAACTCTGATCGTAAATAAAGATACAATAGCCTTAAACGAATTGAGATGGTATGCCAATGCCCCCCTGAATTTGAAGATAGAAGCCGAACCGGCGCTCCTTGCGTCCCGGGGCAAAACCGGAATTATGGAGATGAAGGATTACAGGGGTGAAGATGTCATGGCCGCCTACGCGTATATCCCGAGGACAGGATGGGGGGGCGTGGCAAAGCAGGACATGAAGGAAATATATGCCCCCGTTCAATTAATGCTCTTACAGATCCTGGCACTTCTTGTGATCTCGGCAGTGGCCGTCTATATGCTTGCGATTTTTCTGTCAGGGATGATCGCCCGGCCGGTTCTTGAGATGACGGAAGTATCAAAAAGAATAGAGGAAGGTGATCTGTCCGCCAGAAACCATATAGACACGGACGATGAACTCGGCTACCTGTCACAGGCATTCAACAGCATGGCAGATACTGTAGTTTCCCATGTGTCGGTTATGCGGGATGTAACCGATATAACGGAAACGATTGTGGATGCCGGGGAAGTGGAGGATTTCAGAAGGATTATCATAAGGAAACTTGTGGATATCACAGGTTCCGATCTCGGCGCATATCACCTTCTCAACCGCGACAGCGGCAGATTTGAACATTTTACTTCCATAGGCATCAATCCCGAGTTGTTGGAGCCCTTTGACGCGTCCATTTTTGAAGGCGAATTCGGTAAGACCCTCGCAACAAAAAAAATATCCCATATGAAAGATATCCCGGAAGACACGGTCTTTAAATTTAAGACATTTACCGGGACAGTATTGCCAAAGGAGATTATTACCGTTCCCATCGTCATTGATGACGTGGTAGGGGCTATTGTTTCCCTTGCAAGTATCAATACATATTCAAAAGAGAGCCTGGAAATCCTGGATCGGGTTTTGATAAATATTAACACGGCCTTTTCAAACCTCCTTGCAAACAAAGAGACGAAAAGACTTGCCGACGAGTTAATGGATAAAAATCAGGAGTTGCAGTTGCAGGCCGAAGAATTACAGTCTCAGACAGAGGAGCTCCAGCAGCAGTCGGAGGAACTGCAGGAACAGAATGTGGAATTGGGAATCCAGGGAGAGCAGGTTGAAGAAGCGAATCGTCTTAAAAGCCAGTTTCTGTCCAACATGAGCCACGAGCTGCGGACTCCTCTTAACTCGATAATGGCCCTTTCCCGTGTCCTCATTATGCAGGCAAGTCAGAATCTTTCTGAAGAAGAAGGGAATTATCTTGAAATCATCGAACGCAACGGTAAACAGCTGCTTGCGCTGATTAATGACATCCTTGACCTGTCCAGGATAGAGGCGGGTGGGGTGGACGTACAGCCGAAGCCATTTTCACTCGGTTCAACAATTGAAATGATTATGGAAAGTCTCAGGCCCGTTGCTGAAGAAAAGGGGGTAGAAATGAACTGCAGCATTCCTGATGATTTTCCGCTGTTTGAAAGTGATGAGGCAAGGGTATATCAGATACTTCAAAATGTCATCGGAAATGCCGTCAAGTTTACCGGGGAGGGGAGCGTAACCGTTTCCGTTCACAGTGATGCGGACAAGGTTTATGTCGAGGTTGCAGATACGGGCATTGGGATATTAGAAACGGATATGCCCCATATATTTGATGAATTCAGGCAGGTTGACGGTACTTCAGTGAGGCGGTTTGATGGCACAGGTCTCGGACTCGCCATTGCCTGTAAATCCGCGGAGTTGCTTGCTGGAGATTTATCCGTGGAAAGCGTCCTCGGGAAGGGCTCCACGTTTACCCTGACCCTGCCCGTTGCGTGGCCGGGAGCAGTCCCCGTATATGAGCCGAAAGCTGTGAAGGCGCCTGCTGATATGGGAGAGCTGCCGGAATACATGGGGGCCAAAAAGCCTGAAGCAGTTAACAGGATTTTACTGGTTGAGGACAGCGAAGCCGCCGTCATCCAGGTAAGGACGGTTCTCGAAAGCGAGGGATATTCCGTGGATGTGGCCCGGGACGGCCGGGAAGCGCTTGACTATATCGAGCATATGATCCCGGATGGCATTATTCTGGATCTGATGATACCGGAGGTTGACGGCTTTGAAGTGATGGAAAAGATCCGCGGCGCGAAGGCCACGGTTAAGACTCCCGTTCTTGTTCTCACTGCCAGGGATTTGACGCCGGAAGACATGAACAGGCTCAGAACCGATAATATACATCAGTTGATTCAAAAAGGAGATATAGACAGGGAAGGCTTGCTGTTTAGAGTCAGGTCGATGCTTGGCGAAGAAACACGGTTTAAGACGAATGACGAAATTCGAAATGCGGAATTCGGAAAACGAAAAGCGAAAACCGTTGCAGGTGACTCGAAACTCGAATCCAATACCATCCTGATCGTCGAAGACAACCCCGACAACATGACTGCCATAAAGGCCGTGCTGCAGGATAAATACAACATACTGGAAGCGGCAGATGGAGAAGAGGGGCTGAATGTAACGCTTGCGGAAAGACCCGCCCTGGTCCTTCTTGATATGGCCCTGCCCGGGATGGACGGGTACACGGTGGTCAGGAAAATCAGGGCAGACAGGGAAATCAGCCGTATCCCCGTTATTGCATTGACCGCCAGGGCAATGAAAGGGGAAAGAGAAGAGAGTATTGACGCCGGCTGTGATGATTATATCGCGAAGCCGTTTGATCCGGAAGAAGCTTTAGAGAAGATTGAAAAGTGGTTAAAAAAACAGGCAACCCGTAACATATAGTTCTTAACAAGTGACTTGGAAGAGGAGAAACCATGATAAAGATCCTGACGATTGACGACAAGAAGGATAACCTGATTACAATGTCGGCGTTACTGAAGAATCTGATTCCAGGCTGTACTGTGATAACCGCGCAATCGGGCGCCGAGGGTATAAAAAAGGCAAAGGCCGAGTTGCCCGATACGATTCTTCTTGATATCAAAATGCCCGAAATGGATGGATTTGAGGTCTGTAAAAGACTGAAATCAGACGAGAACACAAAAGGCATCCCGGTTATTATGATTACGGCGGTTAAAACAGATACGGAAAGCTGTATTAAAGGGCTGGAAACCGGCGCCGATTCCTTTATCGCCAAGCCGATTGACGGGACCGAGCTGGTTGCCCAGGTCAATGTAGCCCTGCGAATCAAAAAAGCGGAAGATCTTTTGCGCAGGGAAAGAGACTTACTGGAAGAGACGGTGCAGGAAAGGACAAAGGAACTGCGGAAAAGCGAGGCAAAATATCGGGAACTCGTCCAGAATGCCAACAGTATCATTTTGCGAAGGGACGTAAAGGGGAACATTACCTTTTTCAACGAGTTTGCCCAGAAATTTCTCGGTTATACCGAGGATGAAATAATCGGTAAAAATGTGGTTGGAACGATTGTGTCGGAAACAGACAGCGCCGGGCGTAACCTTGCGGAAATGATAAAGGATATAAGTCTCCGCCCTGAACGTTACGTCACTAATGAGAACGAAAATATATGCCGCAATGGCGAACGTGTCCGGATCGCATGGACAAACAAGGCCATTCGTGACAGAGATGGAAATGTTGTTGAAATCCTCTGCGTAGGCAATGACATCACCGACCGCGTGCGGGCAGAAGAAGAAAATCGGAAACTCGAAGCCCAGCTTCAGCAGGCCTGGAAAATGGAGGCCATCGGGACATTAGCCGGTGGCATTGCCCATGATTTCAACAATCTCCTCATGGGTATCCAGGGGCGAGCTTCCCTTATGCTAATGGGCATGGACTCTTCCCATCCCCGTTTCGAACATTTGAGACAGATAGAGGAAATTGTAAAAAGCGGCGCTGATTTGACAAGACAGCTCCTGGGTTTTGCCCGTGGTGGAAAATACGAAGTAAAGCCGGCAGATCTGAACGAAATCATCGGTAAAAGTTCCGACATGTTCTGGCGTACCAAAAAAGAGATAAAGATACACGGGAAATACCAGAAAGACATCTGGACGGTAGAGGTTGATCAGGGTCAGATCGAACAGGTGCTTTTGAATTTCTATATCAATGCCTGGCAGGCCATGCCCGGTGGAGGTGAACTCTATGTTCAAACGGAAAATGTCACACTTGATGGGAACTATGTAAAACCTTATAATCTTGAACCCGGCAAGTATGTGAGAATATCCGTTACAGACACAGGAGTGGGCATGGATAAAGCCACACAGGAGAGGGTATTCGATCCGTTCTTTACAACCAGAGAGATGAGCAGGGGTACAGGCCTGGGACTGGCTTCTGCCTACGGAATCATAAAGAACCACGGTGGCATTATTAATGTTTACAGCGAAAAGGGTACAGGAAGTACATTTAATATCTATCTCCCCGCATCGGAAAAGGAAATAATAAAAGAAGAGATATTGCCTGAAGAAGTTTTCAGTGGGACAGAGACAGTTCTCTTTGTGGATGATGAGGAAATGATTGTTGATGTTGGGACAGAGATGTTGAAAATGTTAGGTTACGATGTTGTAATAGCTCACTCCGGGAAAGAATCGATAGAAATCTACGAAAAGAACCGGGACAGGATCGCTATAGTCATTCTGGATATGATCATGCCCGGGATTAGCGGAGGGGAAACGTATGATCGATTGAAGGAGATCAACCCGGATATTAAAGTGCTTCTTTCCAGTGGATACAGCATTAGTGGTCAGGCAACTGAGATACTGGAACGCGGTTGCGATGGATTTATGCAAAAGCCGTTCAATGTAAAACTGTTGTCTCAGAAAATAAGGGAGATCCTGGATACAAAATAAAAGTTGACGGTCTCGTAGAAAGCTTCACAATGCCACTTTGCGGCATTATAATGGAAGGTAACTTGTTAAAAAAGTTAAATCCACTTATGTAGCGTGGGGTCTCTGTGCCCCACAGAGGGGGCACGCTACTGGTAAATGTTAAAAACATGAACTACTTACAACACATTTGCAAATTTAAGTTACTTGAAAGCTCCATTATACCGTTTATCGGCATAGTGGAGCTTTTTGCGAAGCCGTATTGACATTGCAGAGATTTTAAATTACAAGGATCAATCACTATAAATAAAATCAATTGAGGAGAGTGAATGTGAAAGAAGCGTGGGCTGTCACATCAGTGGATTTAAGTGGACATTTTCATGGCAACATATTTGAAATGGTGCTCGATTCCGGGCCGATGGTTCAATTTGTACTTTTATTGCTCCTTTTATTTTCCGTGATTTCATGGGCTATTATCCTGATGAAATACAGGGTTATCAGGAAGGCAAAAAAAGAAAATCTTATGTTTTTGGATATGTATATGAAAGGAAGTAATTTCTCGGATATTTTTATCGAGTCAAACAAGTTCAGATATTCGACAATTGCAGAAGTCTTTAGGGCAGGATATACCGAACTTGGCAAAATAGCCAAATCAAGAAAGGGTTCCTCTCAAGATTCGGATGGTGCTGATGAAAACATATTGTCACTGGAAATTAGAGGAGTTGTTAATGTTGAAAGGGCTTTGAACAGAACAACTGATTCTGAAAGGTCAAAAATAGAAAGTTTTCTCGGCTTCCTTGCAACTACGGGGAATGCCTGTCCGTTTATAGGTCTTTTCGGTACAGTGTGGGGTATAATGAATGCCTTTAGAGGCATTGGCACGAAAGGTTCGGCAACACTGGCTGTGGTGGCTCCCGGAATTTCTGAGGCCCTTATCGCTACCGCCGCGGGCCTGGCGGCTGCAATTCCCGCCGTTATTTTTTACAATTATTATCTTAATCAGGTAAAATTAATTACACTGGAAACGGAAGACTTCGCATCCGAATTTCTCAATATTATAGAAAGGTATTATGTGAAAAAATAGATGCCCATGAGATATTCAAGAAATAACAGAAATAATGAAAGCAGACTCGTTTCTGATATAAATGTGACTCCCCTTGTCGATGTTATATTAGTTCTTCTGATCATTTTTATGGTTACCGCTCCAATGCTTCAGATGGGGATAGATGTAAATCTTCCCAGAGTCAAATCAAAGAGTATCGATGTTGGTGAGGAAAAGCTTATCCTTACCATAAACAACAAAAAGGAAATATTTATAAATAAATATAAGGCCTCAATTGATAATCTGAAGCCAAAGCTGGAAAGTATATTCGCGAGCAGGATAGACAGAGAGATTTTTATGCGTGCCGATGAGAAGGTACCTTATGGATTTGTTGTTAAGGTTATGTCAGAGGTACGGAAGGCCGGTGTCGATAAATTAGGGATGATCACGGAACCGCCCAGGGAATGAAAATGACATCTCTAAAGGTGATGAAGGGAAATAATGATCACGGCATCAGCCTCAACAGTATGATATTACTTTCTTTCCTGCTGCATGCACTGGTCCTGTCAATCAGCTTTTTGTCTCCCTCCTGGCCCACACCAAAGTGGACTTTCGGTCCCGTGTATACGGTCGACCTTATAAGCCTTCCCGCGAATTTTGTTGAGGCAAAAAAGACCGTTTCGCCTTCTGAAGAAATGATCTCAATTGGTTCCAGGGATCAATCCGTCGCCATCAAAAAACGTATTGATAAATTCTCAACAACTCCGATTAATAGAATGAAAACACATAAAAAGGTGCTCAATGGAGATGTTGACAAGGCGATAGAAGATATAAGAAAAAGGAATCTCTCTTCAAAAGAAGGATCTCGTCAGGTGTTATCTCGGGGAGATGTCGAGATGACCATGAAGATGAAGGTTTATTATTCTATTATCTGGTCCAGGATAAGAGAACAGTGGGCCCTTCCCGAGGGGATACTGCCGCAAGATAACTTTGAGGCTATTATAGCGGTAAAAATTCTGAGAAACGGGGCAGTTGCCGATCTTGATTTTGAAAAGCGTTCCGGGAACAGATATTTTGATGAATCTGCCGTAAAAGCAGTAAAAAAGGGAAGCCCTTTTCCTCCGCTACCGGAGTGGATGAGGGAAAGCAATATAGAAGTGGGGGTACGGTTTCGTTCATCGGAACTGAGATAAAAAAGTTTCAAGTTTCGGGTTCAAAGTTTCAAGTTCTTTGCCTGAACCTTATATATGATCTTGCATATGCGACATGAAACTTTAAACGAACCAGCTCAAAAAATCACGGTAAAACCCTTACGGGTAAACTCCAAATAAGGAATTTAGGCGTTAGCCTTTTATGTGCCCATGTTTTTTGAGCTGTTACCTTTAAACTTCAAACCTGAAACTGACATTATGAGGATTATGCGTAAGATAACTGCTTTTCTTGTTTTATTAGTGTTTTGTTGTAGCTGTCCTGCCTTCGGGAAGGTATATATAGATATAGATTCTCCTGCTTTTCAAAAATTTGCGGCGGCGATTCCGGATTTCAAAAATATAGGCAGTAATGAAGATACCGAAAATCTTTCAGCCCGGTTTTCGGATAATCTTACAGAAATGTTAAAGATCACGGGATTCTTCAGGATAATTGATAAAAATGCATTTCTCGAGGATCAGAGTAAAGCAGGAATAGCTGCCGGCAGTATTGATTTTCATGACTGGTCAAGCATAGGTGCGGAGTTTCTGGTAAAGGGAGGGTTCCAGTGTAACGGGAAGGATCTTACCGCGGAGTTTCGTCTTTTCGATGTTGTCGAAGGAAAGCTGGTAACTGCCAAGAAGTACTGGGGAACACGGGAAGAAATAAAGATTATGGTCCTTAAGTTCGCCAGTGAAATCCTCCTTGCCCTGACGGGAGAACGAGGTGTTTTTGAAACAAAAATTGCCTTTATAGGCAAAAAAGGAAAGACATCTGATATATATATTATTGATTTTGATGGTTCTCGTCTTGTCAGAGTTACCAGAAACAGCTCCATTACGCTTTTACCCCATTGGTCACAAGATGGAAAAAAACTTTCTTTTACGTCATACATGAGAGGGAACCCGGATTTATATTTTATAGATTTATCAACAGGAAAAACAAAGAGGATCGCGAACTTTAAAGGACTTAATCTGTCGGGGCCATGGTCGCCGGATGGCAGCAAGATTCTGCTTACTCTCAGCAAAGACGGTAATGAAGAGATCTATGTGATGGATATCGAAAAAAGAAAACTTCGGCGTTTAACATACGATCCTGCCATCGATGTGTCTCCAACCTGGTCACCTGATGGCAAAAAGATTGCATTTGTGTCGGGTCGGTCCGGTTCTCCACAGGTATTCATTATGAATTCGGATGGAAGTAATGTAAGAAGACTAACTTATGAAGGAAGGTATAATACATCACCCTGCTGGTCACCGAATGGAAAACGAATCGCATACGAAGGGATGGCAAACGGCCACTTTCAAATATTTTCAATCGATGAAGCTGGAGGTAATTTCCTCCAGCTCACATTCGAAAAAGGTGGTTGCGAATATCCCTCCTGGTCGCCTGATGGACGATACCTGGCATTTAGCTCGAGAAAAAATGGCAAAATAAGAATTTGTATTATCAATTCAAATGGATTAAACTTAAGAACATTACATGAAGAGACAGGTATGGATGCAATTTGCCCTTCCTGGTCCCCACGTTTTAATTTTTATTGACCTTTGTTTATGTGTTATGGTTTAAACTATATAAAAAAAGAATTCCCAAATTCTGAAAAGGAGGAAAGGTGATGAAAAGGAACATTAAAATTATAGGAATGTTAATATTGGTTTTAAGCTTCTCTTTCATTTTTATGTCCGGATGTGCGAAGGAGCAGGTAGTGAAGGATGAAGCGCTTGTGACAGAAGAAGGAAAGGCAGTCGACACGGCGACTGAGACCGAGGAAAGGGAAGCCCTGTTAAAAGAGGAAGAGGAAGCCAGAGCGGCATTGAAGGAAAGAGAACTTGTGATGCAGGAGGCAGCTGCATTTGAAGATATTCGTTTTGATTTCGACAAGTATGATCTGAAACCTGAAGCGCGGGAAATCTTAAGAGAACATGCAGATTGGCTTCTCAAGCATACCGAGTTTGAAGTAATCATAGAAGGGCACTGCGATGAGAGGGGATCGGGGGAATATAATCTGGCCCTGGGAGAGAGACGTGCCGAGGCTTCCAGCGATTATCTCGTAACCCTTGGTGTCGATAATGGGCGGTTGACGACAATCAGCTATGGTGAGGAACTTCCGCTGGATCCGTCACACAATGAAGATGCCTGGGCCAAAAACAGAAGGGATCACTTTGTGGTCGTAACTGAAAAGAAGTGATAAATGAGGTTTATCTGAGCAGTGAAAAAACGTGCCATTTTACTTTCCGTTATATTGGTTGCGTTCCTTATAGGGTGTGCGACAAGCAGGGATCTCAAAGCGGTTAAATACAGCCTCGATTCAAAGATCCTTGCACTGGAAAAAGACCTTTCGAACTTGAGAGAGGAAAGCTCAACGCTGAGAAAGGATTCGGATCAGGTTGAAAAGATCAATCAAATACTAAGGAAAAATCAGGCAGATGTGGGGGCTGATTTCGTTGATCTACGAGCGAGTGTTCAGCGTCTCAGGGGCGATATTGAGAAATTAAAGATGGAGTTAGCAACTCTGCAATCTGACTTGAAGGGTGAAGAATCGACAGGTGTCCGTCAGAAATTTGATGATATCTCGTTCAGGATGAATTACATAGAAAACTTTCTTGGTGTGGGGAAAAAAACAGAGCCCGAGAAAGTATCGGAAAAAAGTAAAAAAGAGGAGAGTGCCTCCCTGAAAGGAAAGGTTGACAAAGAAAAAACCTATGCAGAAGCATACAAGACTTTCAGGGAAGGAGATTATAAGGGAGCGAGGGAAAAGTTTCGGGAATTTGTAAAAATCTTTCCTGCCACAGAATATTCTGATAATGCCCAATTCTGGATTGGTGAGTGCTATTATTTTGAAAAGAACTATGAAAAGGCAATCCTGGAATATGAAAATGTGATCAAAAACTATCCAAAGGGCAATAAAGTTCCCAATGCTCTTTTGAAACAGGCCCTTTCTTTTATGAACCTGGGCGATAAATCGAGTGCAAAACTGCTTCTGCAACGGGTTATAAAAGAGTATCCCAATACAAGCTCTGCAAGAATAGCGAGGGGAAAGCTTACAACTATAAAGTGACAAGATGTTTAGTTTTTAATTAAAAATTCAAAATTTAAAATCAAAATTTAAATTTGTTGGTATCATTCGATAAAAACAGGTGTTATGCCAACGGGGATGAAAAGATCGAAGAGACCCTTTTCCTGTTTGGATGAAATTTGAATATTTGAATATTGGATACTGGTATATATCTTTTTAGGTTTCTCAATGATAATCTTCACCCTCTTCGGAAATGATGTATTTCCGACAGAATCGTAATCTTCAAACATTGCCGAATAGCAGATTCCGCCATCTTCGTTGAGAACTTCAATTCGTGTCATCACATGATGCTTCGGTTCTATCCACAGGGATTGAATCCTTTTGCCTTCGGACAGTATGTCTATGCGATACAACTTTCCCTCCAGAGAGCCTTTCAGAATATAGTTGTCGCTCCCTATCGCGGGGGGAGATCCGGTAAGTATCGATACAATTTCGTCCGCGTCAAGATATATCTGAAAAAAAGAAAAAAGATTTTTTCGGGATGCGTATCCTATATAAAAATTTCCTTCTTTTGGCAGAAACACCTTTAAAGTTTTTTTATTAACAGAAAGGAAAAAATCCGGCGTTCCGAAAATTGGGATTGCTTCGATTCGAAGAAACGAAGGTCTCTTGGCAACGACGGCTACCGTTCTTGAATATTTTCCTTCAGGAGTATTTATTGAAATCCTGGCAGTGGCTGTCACAACTTTATCGATGGTACCTGCCCTGGTAATCTCCCGCAGAATATTTTCAGGAGGGGGGATGGTTCCCGTGAATGATGCTGTTGGCTTTTTAGGTGCACAACTGAATAACACTACGTGTACGGACAGGAATAAAATTATACAGATAAGCTTTTTCATGGGATAGTGATTAATATGCTGTACCTTCATCGTTCGTTGTGATTGTAAATCGTCATAGCTTGAGACCTTTGCATAAGGTCTCACTCTGAGGGGATACCCCTCAGACTCCCCGTGGAATATTTTTAATAATCAAATACTTGTAAAATCCATTAATGATGGATTTTGAAACCTTTGCATATTATGCAAAGGTTTCAGTTTAGAGGGTCATCTTTTTCATAATTTTTTCAATCTTCTTTTTAAGGGTCTTATTCTTTGGATTAGAATGGAGTAACTTTCTGTATGTCTTGAGGGCTTTTTTGAAGAACCCGGCCTTTTCATAAGCGTCGCCGAGATGTTCGGCAATTGTTGGATCCTCTGGCAGAAGTTTTGCCGCCTCTTCCAGGTATTTGACAGCAAGGGTTATCTTGTTTTGTTTGAAATATACCCATCCGAGGCTGTCAGTGATATAGCCGTTCCCCGGCTTCAGGCTGAGTGCCTTTTTGATCATCTTTTCCGCTTCGTCCAGCTTTATTCCCCTGTCAGCATAGCTGTACCCTATAAAATTCAGAGCTTCGGCATTGTCAGGGTCAATTTTTAGCACTTCTTCCATTTCCGTAATACTTTCTTGACTTCGGTCTGTCTTTTCATAAAGTACACCAAGTCTGTAATGAAGATTTGGACTCTGAGGGGAAAAGAGAAGCCCTTTTTTTAACGTTTCTTCAGCGGTCTTTAGTTTTTTGTCTTCCTCGTATAAGGATGCAAGGAAGCCATACAGATCATCAGTCCTCTTTTTTTGGTCAATCGCCTCTTTGATGAGATCTATAGCCTTAGTGATGTGATTACCTTTCTTTAGTATGATTCCCATATGAATTCGAGCAGTTCCGTAAAGTTTCGACTCAGGAGGGATAATCTCAAATTCTTTAAGGGCATCTACATACATGCCTTTTTCTTCATATGATGATGCCAAAAAATATCGAGCATTATGGTTGATGGGATCTTTTTTCAGAACAGCGAGAAATTCCTTGATTGCCCTGTCATAGTTCTTGCCTTCAAAATAGTAAACAAGACCAAGGGATAATCGCGCATCCGTGTTTGATTCATCCAGCCGCAGAATTTCGTCAAATTCCCTTGCCGCTTTTTCATATTGATCCAGTCCGAGATAGGTCTTTCCCAGCTTGAACCTTGTTTCAATCATCAAGGGATGAGCCTTGATCAGTTTCTTGTATATTTTTATTGCGTTATCCTTCTTTTTCTGAATTTCATACATCACTGCCAGGTCAATCAGAGCCGACTCAAAAGAAGGTTTTATGTCCAGGGTTTTTTTGAACCATTCTTCAGCTTTTGTATACAATTTTATTTCAGCGTATATCTTTGCAAGATAGTAATGGCCCACCAGGTTATCTGGTTCTATTTTCAGCAAATCCTGTAATGCCTTTATCGCTTCTTCGTAGTTTTTTCTGTCTCTGTAAATAATACTGAGATACAGGTATGGTTCTAATTTATGGGGATCAAGTTCTGTGACTTTTTTATATTCCCTTATCGCATTGTCGTATTCTTTCAGATTAATATACAGGCCTCCAAGTATGAGATGGGTATCGGTATAATCAGGATTATAGATCAGGGATTTTTCTAACAGTTCTATCGCCCCCGTAATGTCTCCTTTCTTGACGTAAAGGATAGCAAGCTCGACTATCACAGAAGGGACCCTCGGCTCAATGGTGAGAGTTTTTTCATACTCAAGCCGTGCATCATCAAGATTTCCTTCAAGGGAGTGGACGACTCCGAGGGAATAGTGATAGTAGGCATTAGCTGAAGTTCTTATGATTCCTTCTTCTGATACAGGTTTCTTCTTGCCTCCGGTAAGATGCATACATGCAACGACGGAGAGAAATAAAAACAGAATGATAGAATATTTTATTACTCTGATTATTTTCATTTGTTCTCTATAGTTTGTCTGGTTTGTCTGGTTTTTAACACTGCTCCATTAATAAAGTGATCAATTTATTCGGTCAGGTCGGATAAAGGCACTATTTCTATCCCTTTCGCCTTAAATTGCGGTATTGCTTCTTTAATCGCCAGTATTGTACTTTTATATGGGTGCCCTATAATAATTAGAGTCTGCCAGTGATCCCGTCTATCAATTGTTTTTTCCAGAGTTCCTAACGTATCTGTAAAATCGGAGTTGTTATCTATGAATATGTCTCTGCCCGCAAATTTTAATCCGATTTTTTTTGCGATTTTTTGCCCCTTTGTGTTTCTTATTGTATAACTGTCCACAAAAAAAAGATTCTTTTCCTTCAGTTTTTTCATAACAACTTCCAGCTTTTTTTCATCTGCCATAAATCTGGAACCCATGTGGTTGTTGACCCCTGATACATGGGGCACAGATTTTAAATTCTCTTCAAGCCGGTGCCGGAGCTCATTATTGCTCATACAGGTTAAGAGTGCTCCTTTCCCGGGATTTTTTTCAGGATAATCTGATGGCTCCATAGGGAGATGGAGAATAAATTCCCTCCCTGCCCTGTGAGCTCTTTCCGCTACTTCCGTCGAGTAGGGGCAATGCGGAAGGATAGAAAGGGTTATGGGAACGTCCATCCCGAGGAGTTCATTTGCTGACCATAGATCATATCCGATATCATCTATAACTATGGCTATCTTATGTTTGTCAGTGGAGTGTCGTATCCTCTTGTCGAAACCGTCAACTGTCCGTTGTCTTTTAATCTTTTTTTTGCCAGGCAATATTTCCTTTACTGTTTCACGGCCACTTTCTCGATAAAATAAATAAACAAGTGAAACTGTAACAATGAGAAGGATAACAATACCAGTCCAGATTAAAGGGAAACTCTTTTTTTTCTTCTTTCTCTTCCTTTTTACCAAGTGAAAAACCTTCAGCCGTTATTCATGTTTTTAAATATTTCCCAGCTTTTTAAAAGGTCTACGGCTCGTTGAATTTGATTATCGTCTTTTATTATAGAAACTTCCCCGGGTTTTTTATCCCCTTCTTTTTTATCCTTTTCTTCTTCCAGGTGACCCTTTAGATCCTTTTCACTTATGGTAGGACGATTCGATTTCTTGTCGTTGTTTTGCTTGACATATTCCACAGCGATATCGGGTGTTATTCCTTTTGCCTGGATAGAAGTTCCATCTGGTGTATAGTATTTTGCTGTTGTTAATTTTAATGCTGAGCCGTCACCAAGAGGAATAACGACCTGCACAGAGCCCTTTCCAAAGGTCTGGGTTCCAAGTAAAATCGCCCTTCCGCTATCACGAAGTGCTCCTGCTACAATTTCTGATGCACTGGCACTGCCTCTGTTAATCAATACAATTATGGGACACGTTGGTTCATTACCGTCATTTCCGGCTTCATATGTTTTGTCGGCGGCTTTTATCCTCCCCCTGGTTGAAACAACAGGGCCCTTTTTAAGAAAGATATCAGAAACTTTTACGGCCTGGTCCAAGAGACCACCCGGATTATTTCTAACATCCAGAATGAGACCCTTTAAGGGAGTTTCTTTCAGATCAATTTTCTTCAGGGCTTTTTTAATCTCATCCGCTGTGCTTTCCTGAAATTGGGCAATCCTGATATAACCGATGCGATCATGATAAATCTTCTGTCTAACGCTTGTTATCTTGATAATATCACGTGTAATTGTAAAATCTTTCGGCTTTTCCAATCCTTTGCGGACAATCGTAATCGTGACCTTTGTTCCCTTTGGGCCACGTAGCTTATGAACGGCGTCGAAAATGGTGAAATCCTTTGTGGATTTACCATCTATTGCTATAATCTGATCCTGGGCCTTGATTCCTGCCATGTAAGCAGGTGTATCTTCAATCGGTGATATTACGGTAAGAATATCATCTTGTATTGTTATTTCAATACCCAGGCCGCCGAAAAGGCCCTTTGTATCAATCTGCAACTCCTTGAACATATCTGCAGTCATAAAAGTGCTGTGAGGGTCCAGTGAGCGTGTCATACCCTTTATTGCCCCTTCGATGACAGTTTTGGGATCTATCTCCTCCACATAGTTCTTCTCGATCAGGTTGAGAGCCTCATTAAACAACTTTAGATTTTTATAGATATCCTGGTTTCCAGCCAGAGCAGGATTGGTGACGTTCAAGCCCGGCAAAAACCACAGAATTGAAAATACCAGGAGAAATATTGACAACCCCCTTTTTCTTGATAAAGTTTTTTTCATCAGAACCTCCATAAGCAAACAGGATTTAAACATATTATGCTAACATTATTTTTAAATTAAATTCCATAACTTTTTAGATTATTTTGAGATAGTCGCAGGTGGGGAGGGTAATCTCTGATTGAAATAAAAAAGATGATGTATCCTTGCAGGACATTCTGTAATGTTTCATCAAATGAAGAGGGTTGCGACAGGTTGATATAAAAAAGAGACAGAATAAGAGCGGTTCTGCCTCTTAATTTTAATAAGATGAAAGACAGCACGAAAACATGTAAAAGTGCTATCTTTTAGCCATGCTCACTCACATTAACTCATTTTTTTTCGATTGAGAAATCAGGGTTGTAATCCCATGCTTCCTTTGGCTCATATTGAAAGGACACATTTATCCTGGCACGGTACGTAAGAACTTTTCCATCCTCAATCTGCATGTCCAGTTTATTGATTTCTGCTATTCTTATATCAGAGAGACTTTTACTGGCGATATCAACAGCATTTTTTGCGGCGTCCTCCCAGGAAACCTGACTTGTTCCTATCAATTCAATAACTTTGTATACTCTGGTAGTCATAAAGCGGCTCCTTTGATATTTTTTTAATCGTATTTAGTCTTCATTGTGATGTATTTATACTACAATCGTTGAGTTTTCACAATCCCATTCACTTAAATTCGAAATCCGAATAGTGAATAGTTTGATAAGTTGATGATATTAATGATTAATCAGCAATGAGACGTGACACAATAGTCAAGATGCAGGCAAACAGCAAAACAGCCAGCCTGCAAACTTCAAAAAATGTGAGGCAGGTAAGGGAGATTTTCATGTATTACGCAGATTCACTGTACCGCAGTTCCTGATTAATTAACTTCCTGTCTTTCCAGATGTATTCAACAATATCATGCATAGATGTTTCTTCCCGGTTCTGCCAGCCAGAAGCGGATGCCGAGATTGTACATTTCTTCCGATCAGAATTACAGCGTATAGTCATCATACCTCCGTTAATACCCATCAGAGGTGCGTAGTAGAGAAAACTTGTGCCATGGTATTTAATTTCTTCAGCAAGATATCTGGCATCTTCTTTTGATCTGATTTGAAAACTTCTTTTTTTTGCCATGATTGTTCCTCCTGAATAATCTATTATTCGAAAGTGTTATCAGGTTTATCTGTCGGTGTTTTCCCCGGGTCTCTTTGTCGAGTTCTTGTTCAAAAGGAATATTCTGCTGTAACAGTTATGAGTATGCGCAGGTTTTACAAAGTGACTGAGCGGTTAAGATCACTCATCGAAGAAGTGAAATCCATCTCTGAATTGTTTTTAATATACGTTGAGGCTTTCGGAAATGCAATACCAATTAATTTACAGATATATACCAGCAATATACTGGTATTACGAAAGTGATAGCAGGTAAGATCGGAGATTTGCTTTCTTTTTCTTCAAGCCGAGTTTTTGTCTAATATTTTCTCTATGAAATTCAATTGTCCTCGTTGATAAATTCAACAACTGAGCTATTTCCTTTGCAGTTTTACCGTCTTTGACAAGATTGGCCACCTGAATCTCTTTGGGTGTGAGGTTAAAGTGATTAAGGGTCATATTACGCAAGAAAGGAGAAATAATATTTTTTAGATTTGTTTCAAGGATATTTAAGTAGGCGATGTGATCGGCAGGCGAGCGGGGTTTTTTCAATATTTCCATGTACGGCATAATCAGTTCCTTGACATTAGACAGAACATTCCCCTGAAACTCTATTCTGTCGTCCTCCCGGTGTTTTAGAAGAACCTTCAATGCAGTGTTGGCCTCTTCGAGATAGCGGGACTTGTCTGCCAATTCCTGCTCCCTTTTTTTCAAGGCTTCCTCCGCTTGCTTGAGACGGTTTTCTGATGCTTCCAGTTCAGTAATACGTTTGCGCAATTCTTCTAATTCACCGATGAGTATCACCTTTGTTTTTTCTTTATCTTTCATTATGAACCCCGATTATTATTCCATGCGCGGTGTTTCTACACGCCGGTCAGGAGAGTACTTTATCTCCAGATTACGAGCAATGATACTCATGCTGTAACAGCAGATAAAATAGAGAACAGCAATAGTTGTGTATATCTCAAAAGGATAGATCATCAATCTGTTATTAAGGGTTTGAGCCACAGTTGTCAATTCAAATACGCCAATGATGTAGGCAAGTGAAGTATCTTTAAAAAGGGCGATGAACTGACCAACAAAAGCTGGAATCATAATCTTGAGCGCCTGGGGCAAAATTACCCAGCGCATCATTTGAACGTAATTCAAGCCGGAAGCTCTGCTTGCTTCGACCTGGCCGTATGGAATAGCATTAACTCCCGCTCGAACAATTTCTGCCAGATACGCGCCTGAGAAGACAGTAAAGGCTATGGTTGCGCTCCAGAAAACATCAATCTGCATCCCCGTTATAATGGGTGAAAAGAAATATACCCAGAAGATAACCATAATAAGGGGATTGCCGCGAATAATTTCGATATACAGAACGCTCAGAGTACTGATTACAGTATTTTTGCTCAACCTTCCAAGGCCGAATACAAGACCAATGAAAAAGCTGATAAAGAGGGAAATCCCGGCTAAAATAATGCTTAAACTCAATCCTCCCAGACCGTGGAATATTTCCCCGCTGCCGCCATGAGGGAAGGTCCAGAATAAAAGGGTGGGGAGGCTTTTCCAGATAATACTCCATTTGAATGTGAAGATCACATGTCCGATAAGAGCCAGAAGACCTGTGAAAAATACAACGAAGAGAACTTTCCAGCCGTAAGACAGCCCTTTGCTCAAGAGGGTCAGGAACCGGGACCAGGGGGATAAATAAATTGATTCTTCGTGAGGCAAATCGGCCTCTTCTCGTTTAAACTTCTTTGCCAACCGTTCCCGGGCTCTAATAAAGGCTTTGGCGAGAAAATAAAAAGGGCGAAAAATGAGTGCAAGAGATCTGTCAAACAAGTTCAGTTTTTTTTCCTGACCGATTTGCAGGTGATGATTTATACTGTTCATGAAGAGTGAAATTGTAAGGGATAGACCGAGGTAAATTACTGAAGCTGCTGACGTTGCTTCAAAACCTCTGAAGGTAAAGGATTCAATCTGCTGGGATTGCCAGCACAGCTCGGCAACGCCAATGGTCATGGCGAGAGAAGAGTTCTTCATGTTATTTAGAAATTCACTGCCCAGCGGCGGGATAATGACACGAAAAGCCTGGGGAAGAATAACAAAACGGAGTGTCTGAAATCCCGATAATCCTGAAGACGCGGCAGCCTCAAGGTGGCCATGAGGGACAGCCTGGATTCCGGCACGTACAATTTCAGCCACAAAGGAGGCCGTATAGATACTGAGGCCCATGGTAGCAGCCCAGAATTCAAAGTTATGAGCATTTAGGAATTCGTTAATACGTTCCGGCATAGCCATGGGAAAGGCAAAATACCAGAAGAAAAGCTGTACCAGAAGAGGTGTATTTCGGAAAAACTCAACATATGCTGTGGAGAGATAATAGGCCGGTTTAAACCTGGATAGGCGTGCGATACCTGTGATAGTCCCCAGGATGAGGGCAATAAAGGTGCTTATCAGAGATATTTCGATTGTGAGGACTAATCCTTTGAGCAGCCAGACGCCGAAAACCTCTTTATATGTGGGATTTACTTCATAGAGAACAGCCCAGTGAAAATCGTAGCCGAAATCAGCATATTTGAAAATTAAAAATATTACGAATGCAATTCCTGCCGCTACTGCAAATTGCTGGGCTAAACGTGATGATCTCATTATTCCTTTTAGTGTGTATTTTTATGTCTTCCTAATGCGGCAAAGTCGCAAATCCGAAATTCGAATATCGTTCTACAGGCATCAAAAAATCTGCGGCCCTAACGATGATCAGGGCCGCAGATTGCTTTTTAAAACGGAACATTTTTATTTTATGGCCACGTTTCAATCTTTTCTGTCATGGGGAAATAATAGGGTGTATCAGAACCATACCATTTGTTATAGATTTTCATGTAGGTTCCATCTCTCCACATATCCTGCAAGGCAAAGTTAATAGCATCCCGCCAATCGCTCTGATTTTCGGGAATTCCCATTCCGTATGGTTCATCACTGAAGAAATCACCGACAAGCTCATATTTGCCCGGTTCTTTTGCCGCGTATCCGATGAGGATTGTGCTGTCCGTGGCCCAGCCTGCTACCTTCCCCTGTTTGAGGGCCAGGAAACAGGATGGTTCATCCTGATAGCTTATAACATTTTTTTCTGCGTTTGGATCTCCCAGTTTTTTCAGGAGATTAATCGCATTCTTTTCACTGGTGGTTCCCTGCATGGAAGCAATTATTTTGCCTACAAAATCTTCATGTTTGCTATACTTTCCTTTTTTAGCGAGGATCTTTTCGCCATCAAAGAAATAGGTGATGGAAAAGTCGATTGTCCTGTCTCTCTCGCGTTTGTGGGTCATGTTAGCAGTACTCATATCAATCCTGCCGGACGTGAGGAAAGAGATACGGGTCTTGTTATTGAGTTTTACGCGCTCGATTTTGAGCTCTTTCCCCATATATCCTCCGATCCTGTTTACAACTTCTGTGGCAATATCCACATCAAATCCAACCCACTCATTTTTATCGTTGAAGTATGCTGCGGGAATACTATTGTACATCAGGCCTACACGTGCCACGCCGGATTTCTTAACATCATCATAGATGTTTCCGGCAAAACATACCGATGTGCCCATGAACAATACAAGAGAAAATGCCAACAAATACACTACCCAGCTTTGCTTCTTCATATCCACTCCTCCTTTGTTAGTAATGAAGAAAAAATAAAAGAAAAAAATTAACACACCTCTTCACTCGTTCAAGTGTGAATTTTAATGCGTCAATATCTTACTCAAAAACAGCTTTGTCCGTTCATGCTTCGGATTCGAAAAAAACTTCTCAGGGGTTGCACTTTCAATCAACCGGCCTTCGTCCATAAAGGTAACACGATGGGCGACTTCACGGGCGAAGCCCATTTCGTGCGAAACAACAATCATGGTCATTCCTTCATGGGCAAGAGTCTTCATAACATCAAGGACTTCGTTGATCATTTCAGGATCAAGAGCAGATGTTGGTTCATCAAAGAGCATGATTTTAGGCCGCATGGCCAGACCCCTGGCGATGGCTACGCGCTGTTGTTGTCCTCCTGAGAGTTGACCCGGATAGGAGTCGACCTTCTCGGAGATTCCAACCTTCTCCAGTAGTTCAAGGGCAATGGCCTCGGCTTCTTCCTTTTTATGTTTCCGAACGTGGGTGGGAGCTAATGCAATATTTTGAAGCACGGTCATGTGCGGGTATAGGTTAAATTGCTGGAAGACAAAACCGATTTCTTCCCTGAGACGCCGGAGATTGATGTTGGAATCGTGGATGGGCATGTCGTCGACAATGATTTCACCCTGCTGAATCGGTTCCAGTTTGTTTATGCACCTGATTAGAGTACTTTTTCCTGAACCGCTGGGTCCACAGATAACAACCACTTCACCTGAATCCACGTGAAAGTTCACATTATTGAGGACATGGAGTTCCCCGAACCATTTATTTACATTTTTGAAAGTTATCATGAAAAAAAGTATTCCTGAGTGGACCAATTACATAGACAAGGTCTCCAGATTTGAAAATCTAATCAACAACCATCTAATTTAGTGAAGGAAGCACTGCAATTTGTCAAGGGAAAAGATACAAACGCCGCTCCGCTAAACAATTCACAAAATCAAAGTAACAGGACAAATAATTCTATGTATAATAAAGCTTGAATATTATTACATTATCATGTATCTATTCTTTACAATTTGAGAATCCGGGTGTACCCATGAAATATATATTGCCAATTGGAGGCGGCAAAGGGGGAGCCGGAAAGAGTTTTATCGCCGGCAACCTCGGGATTTCTCTTGCTACGCAGGGGAAAAAGACCCTTCTTATAGATGTTGATCTGGGAACCGCAAACCTTCATACCATGTTAGGCCTGCCTAATTCTGAAAAAAGCCTCTCTGATTTTACAAATAAAAATGTCGAAACCCTCAACGAGATTATTATTAAAACGTCGGTAACCAATCTTTTTATAATAAGCGGTGCAGGAAATACCCTGAACACCGCCAACCTGCACTACCAGCAGAAGATGAAGATTTTACGTGCCATACCTAAACTTTCCTATGATTACATTCTTCTCGATCTCGGAGCCGGCACATCATTTAACACGATTGATTTTTTTATGATTTCAGATTTCGGAGTTTTTGTGACTACACCTGAACCCACATCGGTTGAGAATGTATACCATCTCATTCGATCAATATTTTTACGAAAGATAAGGTATGTTCTTGATCTGCCGGACTTCAATGCCATAGTTGAGAAGACGTTGGTACGGAATAAGGACACGAATGTCAGTTTCCTCACCGATCTTCTGTATATGGTGAAAGATGAGTACCCGGGAAAGGGTCAGTTTCTGGAGCAATCTCTGCAATCTCTCCAGTTTAATCTGATCGTCAATCAGCTTCGAAAACGGGATAACCCTAATCTCGGTGTTATGATGTGTAAGCTCGTTGAAAGACACCTTGGTATCAAAGTGCGATTTGCCGGAAATATTGACTTTGATGACCGTGTGCACAACGCGGTATGTGAAAAATTACCGTTTATCCAGAAGTATCCTTATACAAAAGCCGCAACGGATCTTCGCGAAATTTGCAACAACATATTTTTGATAAGCAGGCAGGAAAATAAATCCGACGGTGGAGTGCTTGTCAAACAAAAATATTAAGCATCTAATAACAGGATGAAAAAAGTTGCCGTGAAGTCATTCGAGGAACAAAGCTATTACGAGATCCTGGATATTGCTCCCCATGCCACACCCTTTGAAATCCGCCATGCCTATAAAATGGCATCAGAGATTTATCGGAATGGGTCCCTGGTGAGCTATTCGTTTTTTTCTGAGGATGAAAGAGAAAAAATCCTTGCCAGTCTGGAAAAGGCATTCTTCACACTGATTGATGATGAGGCCAGGGCCGAATATGACAGGCTGCTTATCAAGCTCGGGGTGATAGACGAAGAGTCGAAATACCGCAAATATCCGAAAGAACCGATTCCAATATGGAATTTTAAACGCTCCAGGGCAACTATGGGCACGAAGTACGGGATATCCCAAAAAGTAGAAACCAGGACAGAAAGGAATCCGATTTTTAAAGAAATCCTGGAACATGATGTCGTAACGGGTGAGGATTTAAAAAGGATGAGAGTTGAATTGGGTATGTCCCTGGAGCAGATTGCTGACCAGACCAAAATCAGGATGGGCTTACTCCAATCAATAGAAAATGATCGGTTCGATGATCTTCCTTCCAGGTTTCACTTAAAAAGCTTCTTACAATCTTATGTCCAGTGCTTAACAATAGATGCGAAATTGATTGTAGACCGCTATATGGAGAGAATCAAGGATTAAGGTCTCAAGGTTTCACACTTCTTCTCCCTGCATTAACTTGCGTTTGTAGTAAGCTAAAGCCTCTTCTAACAGAAACGTGAAATAATCGAAGTTATTCCTGGCTTCCTCGCACTGTTTTAATGACATGAAGGAGGCATTTTCATGATGAAAGCGATCTGCCAGTTTTTCATGTTCCCTCTTTGCTGTTTCGACTATTTCAGCGTCAGAACTCATTAATCTGTTTTCGATATGTAAAGCAGATAATTTTATTTGGAACAATAAATCCAGTTTTGTCATTTTAAGCTTCCTTATTAATAGGCAGAGACCTTTGAAAAATGTTCAATTTCGTTCAAGTTCAAGGAAGGCAAAAATTTTAACCACAGGAATACATTGAGTATTTTGAGGATTAAAATTTGAGCCTGACGCCGAAATTGGGTGGAAGGGGGCGTTTTGCAAAGGTCTCAGGCAATTATTTCAAGATCCGGCAATAGTTCATGGAGTACATAGTTCCTATGCTTCCAGGCTGCTCTGAAGAATAAACAGGCATCAGAATTATCAACGGTTCCCCCTTTTGTAAAGTGATATATTAGATGATCTGACTTCCAGAGCTTTTCAGAATAATCGATAATCCTGTCTTCCTCTGCCGGGTCAAACAAATCGGCTGATGAAATGGCCCTCTTCCAAAGTTCAATCCGCTCATCCAGGGTTCCTTCTGTTTCCAGAATATCATGGACCCTGTCAGCAATAGAGGCCCATGTGACCGGACTAACAGGATCTCCATGGGTGGAATTATCTTGTATAAAGTTACCAAAAAAAGTATGGAGCCGCTCACTGGCTTCCATGAAATCATCCAGATTGTTTCTTACCACTTTTCCCCTTGAACCGTATTTTCCTATTGATTCATATTCATATTCCCAGTGCAGATAGGGACGGTCAGGGAATGTCCCAACGGATCCGTGTCCCACAGGGACAGCTTCGGCAAGGCTTCCGGCGACTCTTGTTTTAAATGTTTCAAATTTACTCCAGAGATAATTTCTTATGGAATCACTTCCGCGGATGTCTATGGAATCGTTTTGCACCCTGTTACAGTCTCTGCTTAAGCCCGCAAAGCCATAGTGGGCAAATGTGTCAGCGTAAACGTGCGCGGTGATTCCGGCAAGGTGAGGTCCAAATGAATCTTTCTTATATTTCAGGGCATGATCGAGCATTTTTCCGGCAGGCTTACTATCTTTGAGGCATACCATTTTCCCCGGAAAGGTCTGTGCGTTTTCATCATTGCCCGGCAAGAAATGGAAAGGCACCCATACTTTCCACTGGTCCCCCGGAATTGTGTTCTGGTAATCGATGGGTCTATGAGAGGTCATGGTTGGGAGAACAGCTCGTTTGTTTTCACCGTCGAGGACAATAGCCTCGTCTTCAATGGCGTCATCTACAAATTGAGATGCACAGGCAATGTTCTTCGCTGTTTCAGGTTGGATACCTGCAGCGCGGGCCAGAGCATAAATTCCGTAAAAGTGCATGTCTTTTTGCATGGCGTTTCCTTGTTTAACAACCTCAATCGATTAACGTTGAGGTTCATTGCGGCGGCCCATTAGATATTAAAGAATAAGCCTGTCTGAAGTCAGTTATTTTCTGTCGACCTCTTTCTCCATTCCTTTCAAGAACTTGCCGGCTGCCTTGCCGGCATCTTCAGGTGTCATTTTCTCAATATCTTTGTTCATTTCCTGCTGCCATTGTTCCATATGACCCCCCGTTTTTTTCGCGGCGAATTGGGAGCTGATCGTGAGAATAGCAAAAAAGGCAAAAATGGCGCCGAAGACAATCCATGCCTTTTTAGGCTGAGTGTTGTGTACCTCTATGCTTGCAGTAACTAACAGATACATCATCCAGGCAAGTCCAATAATGCCTCCCAGATAGGGTATTATCCCTATAATGGCGGTGACAGGTGTAATCGCCGATGCATATGCGCCGCACCTGTAAGCCGTTTCAAAGGATTCCTGTGATCCCATAATTTTCCAGATAGCGAACAGGATACCGCCACTCACAAACCCGAACATAGCAAAGAAAACAGGTACGATTATAATGGATGCAAAGGCTATGGCAAAACCAAACCAGAAGATAGCAAAAATAGCCTGAATAATACCGACGGCAACACCTATCAAGATCATAAAGATGAGAGGATCGGGGAAACCGCCGCTTCTAGGCATATCCTTGAAAAACGCAACGGGATTTATAATAACTTTTTTCACTGTATCCAGAGTCGATACAATCCGCCCTTGAACTTTCGCTATCATTTCTGTTTTGCCTTCCATAGCCGTCTCCTCTCCTTTTTGCTTCGCTTTCTTTCAATTAATCTATGTTACCGCAATTGAGACGATTTTTACAGGCTTAAATATGATGGTTTCGTAAAAAGTCAAAAACTCGCTAATATGTCATTCCCGCGAAAGCGG
>CAZGAK010000010.1:0-45757 GCA_964523565.1 uncultured Syntrophaceae bacterium
TAACGGGCACACCGCACATGATCGCCTCGAGCGCCGTAATGCCAAACGGGTCGGAGACACTTGGCATAACATACAGATCACTCATGGCGTAAATCTTTTCAACATCAGCGCCCCTCAAAAAACCGGTGAAATGAACATTATTCTCAATCTCCAAACGAGCAGCTTTTTCTTTGACCTGTCCCATCATGTCTCCCGATCCCGCCATGATAAAATGGATATCAGGATTCCTCGACAGGACCTTCCTGGCCGCTTCGAGGAAATAATCCGGTCCTTTCTGGGCAGTGATCCTTCCTAAAAAGAGCACGAATTTCCTTGAAGGATCTTTCATGATATGATCTTTATGGCGTGATTCGAAATGTGGTGCGGCATTATGAACGACCGATATCTTTTCTTCCGGGATGCCATACTGATCAACAATCTTTCTTTTCGTATAGTGACTGACCGCAATAATATGGTCAGCTTCCATCATGCCTAGACGTTCAATGCCGTATATGCGCTCATTCAATCGAACCATGCTCCTGTCCGATTCGAGTGAATGTATATGTGCAACAAGGGGTTTCCCGGTCTGGTTCTTTGCCTCTATGCCCGCCGGGATAGTCATCCAATCATGTGTATGGATCACGCTGCACGATTCCTGTTTAGCAATAACACCGGCAATCTGCGAATATCTTAACACTTCCGAATACAAATCCGGTCCGTAGAGCTCCCATGAAGCGACTTTTTTTGACTTTCCGTTTTTCGAATCCCGTGCTGCCTTCTCCAGGGCTTCCATGTAGGATTCTTCCGTCATATACGGGATCAAAAAAGAGTCGACTGGTCTTATTCGAACGTCTTCCATCGTATCGGCATGATCCCCGGAGAGTTTAATGCTGGAAGCGTCGATCAGCCGGACATGTGATTTTTTTGCCTTTCCCGTCACCCTGGGAACGACGAAGGTGATATCGACACCTTCCTGCGCCAATCCCCGGGTCAATCCAAAGCAGGCAGTCCCCAGTCCTCCGCTTATAACCGGAGGAAATTCCCATCCGAACATAAGTACCTTCATATCAGTGCTCCAGTAATGTTTGTAATCGTATGATTTCGGCAGTGCTCCATGCCTGCGCAATACAACCGCACGGTTCATAAGGAGGATCACCGCTGAATATTTCGGAAATATGGCCAAGCCCGGCATCGAACATGTGTCGCTCCATATTTGCGATAATGGCACGTAGCTTTTCTCGCGCCGTTTCACTGTTATTTTCCGTCTTAAGCAGCGCCTCTCCGTAGTGTCCTAAAAGCCATGGCCAGACGGTCCCCTGATGATATGCCGCGTCACGTTTCTCGGGAGAACCCGAATATCTTCCTCTGTATCGGGGGTCAGAAGGGGACAGCGTGCGGAGACCATACGGGGTGAGAAGGTCTTCGGAAACCTTTTTAAGAATACTGGCCGACTTTTCATGATTACTGACAATGCTGAAGGGAAGCGACACGGCAAAGATCTGATTCGGACGGACCGATTCATCCCTTATGTTCTTTTCGGGCACCCATGTGTCGGCAAGGTAATTTTTTTCAGGGATCCAGAAATGAAACTCAAATGATTTTCTCGTTTTTTCTATCAGACCGTCGATGTCAAATGGTATATCACGTCCGAATTCAAGGGACAGCTTTCTTGTAAAGCACAATGCATTGAACCATAAAGCATTGATCTCGACGGGGCAACCGTTGCGAGGCGTCACCGGAACATTATTTACCTTCGCGTCCATCCAGGTCAGCTGTGTCGATGAATCGCCGACGTTTAACAGGCCGTTGTTCAGCACGCGGATCTGTCCTGACGTCCCGAAAAAATAATGCGAAGCCATATCGATCAACACAGGCCAGAAATCCTTCATTATCAATTCCTTATCACCCGTAACCTTCAGCAATTCCTGGATACACCAGAAGTACCAGAGAGACGCATCAACGGAATTATACGCACGCTGTTCACTTTCCTCCGATATATTGTTCGGTATGAGGCCGCCCTTTCTCAGTTCTCCTATATTCTTCAGGATCTCAATTCCCTCGTTTATCCTTTTAGTATAAAATGTCAGTCCCGGCAGACTGATGAGAGCGTCTCTCCCCCATTCATAAAACCAGTGGTAGCCGGCGATGATCGAAAGCTTCTTCCTCCGATTTCGTATAATAAAATCCTGTGCAGAGATATGTAACCGTGTTTTAAAGCCTTCCGTGTTTTCATCACTTGCCTGAATTGTTGTCTGTAGTTCTTTTCTCCGTTCCGCTTCTTTTTTCCAGAGTGTGGCAATTCTCCTTCTATCCGCCTGTAACGATACACGAAATATTATTTCACTTCCGGGTGACAGACGACATTCGAAAGTTCCCGGCATAAACAGGTCTTCCTGGTACGGAAATCCCCTCTCTCTTTCTTTGAGATATTCGAATTGCCTGTACCACCCGGGTTCCGGGCAAAACAGACTTTTTTTGTTTGTCTGCATGTAGAGACCCGGCATGCCGTCATAAGGGAAAATTGAAAAGCCGTTTGGTACGCCATGCGTTTGCTGTCTCAGAAGCGCATTCTCATGGGCAAGATCATGGATATTCCGATACGCAATGAGCGGTTTTACCCTGAGACAGACGGAGTATGGGGCCTCGCGGACAGAATAGCGGACAAGAAGGGTGCTTTCCCCATAGACAAACAACAATTCCTTTTCCAGCAAGACATCACCGAGCTTGTAGGTGAATCGGGGATACAGATCGAGGGTAAATTGACTCAAAGAATGGTCATTATGTGGATAATAAACCATGGGATATTTGTGAATTGATAAAAAGAATTCCTTGCCCTGGAGTTGAATAGAATCCTCAAATTTTGAAAGGAACACAAATCTCCCGCCGGGGCTGTCAAGGTTTGCCACCATAAGCCCATGATACTTTCTGGAATGACAATTGAGAACAGTGCTCGAGGCGTAGCCACCGCAGCCATTCGTTTCCAGCCATTCTTTCTCCAGTAATATTTCATAATCGGCGTGTTGATTGCCTGAAATCTGAAACATCAAGCATTTCTCCTCTTTTAACCGTTATCGGATCTTCTCCGCAAATCATATTACTCCATTATCTTTATTTTAACAGACTGAATTATGATGGTTTCGTAAAAAGTCGAATTTCTACCCTTCCCCGATCAGGTCGAGGACAAGCTTTGTCATTCCCGCGGAAGCGGGAATCCAGTTCTTTCAAGTACTTATGGACTCCCGCTCCCCGATCGGGTCGAGGACATGCTTCGCAGGAGTGACTCGACTTTTGACTTTCAAGTAACTTACACGTAAAAAGGCAAAGAAGCGGTTTTTGCGTCTGTCATTTCGAGGAGTGAAACGACGAGAAATCTAAGATTTCTCATATTCGTTCGAAATGACAAATTAATGCAAGTTACTTGCCATTATAATGCCGCAAGGTGGCATAGGGGAGCTTTTTACGAGTTCATCAATTATAGGCGAGAAATAGCATAAAAGCAATAACAACAGAAAACCCTGATCCACTGCCTGATTTTGATTGGTCATGTTTTTCCTCTCTTTTGCCTCGTTGATTACAGCTTTCTTTTGACGGTGGATTTTGGATTCCTGCAATAAAGACATGATAAAGATTGACTTTACAAAAAATCCGTATTTTATTAAAAATATAGGAACTGTTCAGGAGACAGGAGGCGGAAGGCGGGGGCCAAGGCCATAAGTCAGTGAACCTGAAACCTGAAACCTGACGGATTCGTAAAAAGTCAAAAACTTGCCAATTTGTCATTCCCGCGAAAGCGGGAATCCAGTAATTACACGTAGTTATGGATTCCCGATCAGGCATGTCCTCGGCTCCGATCGGGGATCGGGAATGACAAAACGACATAAATTCGGACTTTTTACGAAACCATCAAACCTGAAACTTGAAACTCGAAACTTTAACCCGAGGTACTAAAAAAATGGACACTGAACGTTATTTGTTAAAGGCTATCCAGACTTCTTTGAGAGCAGGGACAGCCGTTCTTGATGTGTATAATTCTGATTTCAGTGTGGAACATAAGGCAGACAGCTCCCCTATAACACTTGCCGATAAACGTTCCCATGACATAATTATTGCAGAGCTCAGGCAATTTCAAATCCCGATCCTCAGCGAAGAGGGAAGGGATATCTCCTATGAAGAAAGGAAAACGTGGAATAAACTGTGGATTGTCGATCCCCTTGACGGGACCAAGGAATTCGTCAAGAGAAACGGTGAATTTACGGTCAACATCGCTCTCGTTGTAGATGGGAAACCCTGTCTTGGCGTTATCTTGGTTCCTGTTAAAGGGATTTTATATTATGCCGTACAGGATATGGGAACGTACAGGTTGGAAAATAGTCAAATAATTGAATTGCTGCGTAAAGAATCAGGGGAAGGAGAAGAATCTGGTCTGCTGAATAATATTATTAACCACTCCACCAAATTGCCAACCAGCCAGGCAGCAACTTCTCCATTCACCATCATAGGAAGCCGTTCACACACTTCTCCTGAATTAGAAAAATTTGTCGGGGAAAAGCGCAGGGAATATGGAACCGTTGAATTCGTTTCCGCGGGGAGTTCTCTCAAGTTCTGCCTGGTGGCTGAAGGAAAGGCGGATATGTATCCCCGGTTTGGGCCAACGATGGAATGGGATACGGCAGCCGGGCAGGCGATTGCAGAGAACGCCGGTGCAGCAGTTCTTGACTTTCGCGCGGGCACTCCCCTGATTTACAATAAGAAAAATTTACAAAATCCGTGGTTCATCGTTAAGAAACCTGAATAAGGGGCACCATAAAAGGCTCATGCCTTAATTCCGGAGTTTACCCGTAAGGGTTTTATAAAAGGCTCATGCCTTAATTCCTCGGATTACCCGTAAGGACCATAAAAGGCTTACGCCTGAATTCCGGAGTTTACCCGTAAGGGTTTTACCGTGATTTATTGAGCTGATTCGTTGTAAAGTTCTTGCAAAAATGGCTTCGGCGTGAGCTCAGTCGAACGGCAAAAGAATTTGGCTGTAATACGAATACCGATTTACGTTTTGCGAATTTCGATTTCCGGTTTATCCGGGTTAGGAGGTAAGTCATGGAGGTAAAAATAAATAATGCCGCGTTAGCTTTAGTCCTGGGGGATATTACTAAAGAAGAAACGGATGCCATTGTAAATGCCGCCAACTCCGGGTTGAAAGGTGGTGGAGGTGTGGATGGGGCTATTCACAGGGCTGGTGGGCCCTCAATTATGGAAGAATGCAGAAAAATCGGTTACTGTCCCACCGGTCAGGCAGTGGTCACAACGGGAGGAAATCTGAAGGCAAATCACATCATCCATACAGTGGGGCCGGTGTACAAAGGAGGAACAAAGGGAGAGGCAAATCTGTTAAAAAGCGCATATCTGGAAAGCCTCAAGCAGGCCGTCAAAAAGGATGCGAAGAGTGTTTCCTTCCCGGCCATCAGTGCAGGGATTTACGGTTATCCACTGAATGAAGCAGCGCATATCGCCATCAAAACCACGATAGATTACCTGAAAGAAAATAAAGGTATAGAACTTGTTCGCTTTGTTCTGTTTGATGAGAAAATATACAATATATTTTCAGAGGAATTAAGAAAGCTTGTTTGACCTTTATTGATTCATGATTACATTAAAAGAGACCTTTGCAAAACGCCCTCTTTCGCCCAATTTCGGCGTCAGGCTCAAATTTTAATCCTCAAAATACTCAATGTATTCCTGCGGTTAAAGTTTTCGCCTTCCTTGAACTTGAACGAGATTGAACATTTTTCAAAGGTCTCTAAAAATGCTGTAAATTTTTTTGAAAAGGAGCGCCTATGCGTTTTTCTTATGAACTGGGTCCTATTCGACCTCCCAGCGAAGCTAAAAGTCTGTTGATCCGGGTTACAAGAAACTGCCCGTGGAATAAATGTGCCTTCTGTCATACTTATCGTGACACCAAATTTCAAATAAGATCGGCTCAGGATGTTAAGGAAGACATACAAAAAGCGAAAGATATAGCAGACCAGATTAAAGAAATATCATGGAAAATCGGGCAGGGAGGTGTAATTAACGAGGTTGTCGTAAATTATATTTATCAGAACGACGGGCTTTACAATGACAGCTTCAAGAGTATCGCCGCATGGCTGTTTTTTGGTGGTAAATCCGTCTTTCTCCAGGATGCAGACACGATTATTATAAAAACGGATGATCTGGTTGAGATTGTTTCGTTTATTAAAGAACAGTTTCCTGGCGTCGACAGGATTACCTCATACTGCCGGTCAAAGACGGCCTGCCGAAAGTCTGTTGAAGATTTTAAAAGTCTCTATGATGCTGGCCTTTCAAGGATTCATATTGGGATGGAAAGCGGCTATGATCCCGTTTTGAAATTTATCAAAAAGGGCGTTACCGCTGCGGAGCACGTTGAAGGGGGGCGAAAGATCGTTGAGTCGGGAATTTCTCTTTCGGAATATATTATCCCGGGCCTTGGTGGCGACAAGTGGTCGAAGGAACATGCTGTGGAGACAGCAAGAGTCCTTAATCAGATAAATCCCGATTTTATTCGATTAAGGTCGCTTCAGGTCAGGAGAAATACCGAGCTTTATAAGATGAGAGAGGAAGGCAAATTTAAATCTTTAGGCGATGAGGATATTGTCAGAGAAATAAGATTGTTTATTGAGACCCTCGAAGGGATTGAAAGCAGAGTTGTGAGTGATCATATACTGAATCTTCTGGAAGAGCTTGAAGGGAAACTTCCCGGGGATAAAGAAAATCTTCTCGGTATTATTGACAGGTATTTTGCACTGTCCGATGACGACAGGATTATTTACAGGTTAGGCAGGAGAAAAGGGATTTACAGAAGGCTTGATGATCTTTCTGATACGAGAGTCCATAATATGCTGAAAAGTATAGTTGATGAGTACAAGAGTAAAGATATCGGCAAATTAGACAGGGACTTACACAGGATCATGCATCATTATATATAGTAAGAGAGCTTTGTAAAATGCGCTCTTACTGTCATTCCCGCGGAAGCGGGAATCCATAACAAGTTGAAAATGCTTGTCCTCGACCTGATCGGGGACTGGATTCCCGTTTACACGGGAATGACCATTTAGGCTATTTTTGGCAAAATTAAAAGGTCTCTTTCAGTAGGGCCCGTTCCCCGAACGGGCCAATATCAATGGGCCGATGGGGGCATCGGCCCCTACAATCAATCTCCACTTCCAATTCCTATTTTCTTGACAGAATAAGACGATTAATGTAGCATTCGAAGCTTTTCATACCCTTTGAGAGATGAAAGGATGATAATGGTGGCAACGAGAAAGATAAAAAAGGTTTTGGTAGCTAACAGGGGAGAAATAGCCCTTCGAATCATTAGAACGGTCAAGGAATTGGGGCTCTGTGCCGTAGCCGTTTATGAGAAACCGGACAGTGAATCGTTGTTTATCAGGTTTGCTGACGAAGCTATCATGATTGGAGATGGACCGAGAAAGGATTATCTTGACATTGACAGGATTATCTGGGCGGCACTTAAAAGCGGAGCTGATGCAATTCATCCCGGTTACGGTTTTTTGGCGGAGAACCCTGATTTTTCCGCTGTATGCAAAAAAGAGGGAATCGTTTTTATTGGTCCTCCTCCCGATGTGATTCGTGATCTGGGAAATAAGGTAAGGGCCAGAGAAATTATGAAAAAGGGGAATATTCCATATATCCCCGGCACCGATAATCTTTCCCAGGGCGAACAAGGTATAGCCGAGGCCATTGAATTTGGTAAAAAACATGGTTATCCGATTATGTTAAAGGCCTCATCAGGCGGAGGTGGAAGAGGCATCAGAAAAGTGGAGGATGAACCGGATCTTCGCATTCAGCTACCTCTGGCCAAAGCGGAATCTCTTTCGGCATTTAATGATGAAAGCGTCTATGTGGAAAAATGTATTGAATCTCCGCGGCATGTAGAGGTTCAGATATTGGCCGATCAGCATGGGAATGTTATTCATTTGGGAACAAGGGATTGTTCAATTCAGCGAAGGCATCAGAAATTGCTTGAGATTGCCCCTGCCGATCTTCCATCGGATATTTTAGAGGAAATGCATCAAACGGCGATTTCAGCCGCCCGTGAATCGGGGTATATTAATGCAGGGACGGTTGAATTTCTGGTCGATGCCAGCACGAACGAGTTCTGGTTTATGGAGATGAATACACGACTGCAGGTCGAACATACAGTTACTGAAGCCCTGACGGGTATCGATATTGTAAGGGAACAGATAAGGATAGCAGAAGGGGAGGTCCTGGATATACCAGAAGACAGGGTACGGCTTTTGGGTAAGGCCATTCAGGTCAGGATCAATGCTGAAGATCCCCAAAACAATTTTATGCCCGAAGGTGGGAAAAGAGTGGAAGTGTATCAGTCACCGGGTGGCCCCGGAATCAGGCTGGATGGTATTGTTTACCAGGGATATAGAATTCCGACTTCCTATGATTCGCTTTTAGTGAAAATGACAGTTCGTGGTTATAACTGGGAGCAGGCGATTCAGCGACTGAAGAGAGCATTGCACGATTTTCTGATTGTAGGTCCGAAAACAACTATACCGTTTTATCTGGCGATCTGTGACGAACCCGATTTTCGCAGGGAAGTGCTTGATACGTCATACATTGATACTCATCCGGAAATATTTGGCCATCCTGAGAAGGAACGTGAGATTGCAAAGCTTTCAAAACTGGTCGCAGAAATTCACGCGAAAAAGACTAATCCTTATGCGTTTTAGGTAAGGAACAAGGTACAAGGACAAAGGATCAAGGAGCAAGGTTCAAGGTAAAAGAACCAAAGAACGAGAAACAAGGATAAAGGTAGAAGGAATGAAGGTATCGCAGGAGATTATTGATGAAAGGATTACCCCGGGGGATTTAAGAGAAAAAGGGGTACATTATATCCTTGATAAAATAAGAAGTGTAGATGGATACTACATAACCAACACGGAAAGAGATCTTTCCCAGTCTGATTATAAAAACCGTGTTATGCCCCACACTCAGATTCTGGTTTCAGAAGAGAGGAATGATTCCGGATATTTTTCACTTGAGATAACCGGGGGTGCGTCGGTTCATGTGGACATCTTGAGAAAACAGATAAGTCCGCTGGAAAAGCTGGATGTGTTAAGCTCTCTCATGCCTGATACGATGTTTCAAACGCTGTGCAGGGGGATAAATCTCTTTGGTTATCGACCGTACCCGGAAAATGTTGTTCGCTTAACGGTGCGGAGTTTTGCGAGATATGTCCATGTATGGAGAGTTTTCGATTTTCTTAATTATATACCGAATATGATTCCTGTCTTTGAAGAGGTAAAGGCCGCGGGATGTATCTTGGAACCATCCATATGTTTTTCAACAGGGCCGGAGCATACGGATGAATATTATGTGAAAAAGGTGGGAGAAATACTCGATGTAACGGGAGATGACATTCTTCTCTGTGTAAAGAACCATGGTGGCCTGGGAACCTCAAAAAGAATAGGTGACCTGGTGAGGGCCATTCTGGACAAATATCCTGATCTCGTTATCCATTATCACGGTCACAATACGGATGGCGACGATATCGGCAGAATCGTAGCGGCGGTGCGTAACGGTGCGAAGATCGTTGACGCCGGCGATCATGCCTTCACCGGTTTTTACGGCCCACCTCCCATATTGACTGTTATCGACACACTGGAAGAATATGGCCATGGAACGGCGGGTATTGACCGTCAAAAGGTAATAGATACATCCAGCAAGCTCCGTCCACAGAGAGAATATTATAAAGATTTTGAGTCACAGTTTCTTGGGTTTGATCCTACGGCTCAGACTCATAAGCTGCCGGGCGGGGCAACGGGATCAAGTTTTGAGCAGGCAGTTAAGGGAGAATTTCTGCATTTAATGCCGGAAATTTTGCAGAAGGAGTTGCCGAATGTTCAAAGGGAACTTGGAAACTGGTGGAGCGTAACCCCCGGTTCACAAATACTCTGGACAACAGCAGTAAATAATGTGCTCAAAAAGGAAAGGTATAAAGATGCCAATGATGATTTGAAGAATCTAATGCTTGGCAGATATGGAGATTTGCCCTTTTATCAGCCTTCTGATGAGGTTTATGAGAAAGTGTTTGGTCCGGATTGGAAGGAAACAGTTGAAAAGGAAAAGGGCTACCAGAAGGTTGAAGATATAGATATCGAAGTTGAAAGGAGAGTCCTTGAACATCGTTTAGAGAGAAGTGCTACTGAGGACGAACTCGTATTATATTTGCAGCACCCGAATGATGCGGTGAGTTTTTTTAAATTCGAAGAAAAATACGGTAAAACATGGGTCTTGCCTCCTGAGGTTTGGTTTAAGAGGGGTGGATTCAAACTGGGAGAGAGGTGTGAGTTTTCCGATTCCTTCGGAAAACAGCACATTATAGAAATTGGACCCCAAAGAAAGACGAAGAGCGGAGATGCCATTACCTATCTGATTATCGACCACCACCCTGAACCCATTCTAACGGAGCTGGAGCAAAAAGGTGGGGGGGAAAAGAGAAAGGTTACACTCACGGCAAAAGAGATTGATGCCCTGGCAAAATCGGGCGATATCAGGTCTCCTCTTAAAGGTACAGTCGGTGAAACTCCCGTTTCTGAAGGGGATGAGGTGTCAGCAGGACAGATCCTGGTCGTTCTTGAAGCAATGAAGATGCTCAACAATGTCATTTCTGAAATTAGCGGTACAGTATCAGAGGTGTTTGTATCCCCTGGTGACGAAGTAGACGTAGGGGATCCATTAGTTGTTATAGAAAAAAGTGATTGATATAATCAATGATGCCTGTCTTCTTTGAAAAGAACATAAAGATTTCCAATCTGTGAATTGTCTATATTGAAGATTAACGCTGCTACGTAAGCCATTGTATTGTAAGTAATAAATTGTGGTCACCGAAGGTAAATCCGCATAATTAGTGACGGCTTTCACACATTAAACTGTTAAAGAATTCACTGGAAATGACGAATATATATTAGCTGAAAAGTTCTGAATTACGTAAAAATCGGAATGTAAAGTTTTGCAATCTATACTTGACTTTTGGAATATTTATGGTAACTTTACGGAAATTCAGGAATTTATTTTTATTGGCTAACTTTAAGAAGGAGATATGAAAGGAACTAATATGGCAAAGAATTATTATACCCTTCTTCTTATTTCCCAGAAAAACAGTTCGATAAAGAAAATTAAACTGTCAAGTACCTTTCTTACATTTATTTTCATTGTAGTATCTTTGAGCTTTGTTTCTGTTTTGTATTTCTCCTACGATTACTTGAATATCAGGAATGACGCGGCAAAACTTTCCGAGTTTAAGCATCTTACTGTAATTCAAAAGGAACAGATCGATTTGTTAGCGGCCAAGATAGACAATTTTGAAAAGAAGATGGCTGATATCAAGCAACTCGACCAGAAAATAAGAATCTTGACGAACATTGAGAATAAGCGTGACGGTGGACAGTTTCTTGGCATGGGTGGGCCGGTAATTGAGGAAAACATGGCAGAATCACAAATTGCTGAAACTCAAAGGACCCTTATTGACAGTATACACAAAAACATGGATCAGCTCCTTGATGAGGCAAATTACCAGGAAGATAGTTTCAGGGAGTTATTTGAATTCCTTAAAAAGCAAAAGTCTATACTTGCTTCTACCCCATCTATATGGCCGATCATGGGGTGGGTAACTTCTGAGTTCGGGTACAGGATATCTCCGTTTACCGGGAAGAGAGAATTTCATCGAGGCATAGATATAGCAGCGAAGATGGGTGAAGATATTTTGGCGCCGGCAGATGGTGTCGTGATAAAAAAGTCACTTGAACCTGGTATGGGTAATACGGTCAAGATAGATCATGGTAATGGTATAGTTACTTGTTACGGTCATCTTGCAAAGATGACGGTAAAAAAGGGTCAAAGGATCAAAAGGGGAGACGTTATCGGGCAACTGGGAAGCTCCGGGCGCAGTACGGGCCCCCATCTTCATTATGCTATTCGAGTTGACGGTGTTTATCTAAATCCGAGGAAGTACCTTTTTTAGCCTGTTTTTCTTACGATCTGGCTTCAATATATAAAGAATGAAAATGTTGAGATTTTGAGTAAGTCCCGGTAAAATTCCTTGCCGGGTTTTTTTATGAGGATTGTATGCTTAATTTCATTTTAAAAAAGTTTATAGGTAGTAAAAACGACAGAGAACTTAAACGATTATCTCATATTCTTGAGGAGATAAACGATCTTGAACCGTCAATGATGGCCCTTAGTGATTCCGAACTTGGGGCAAATACATCAAAGTTTAAGGAAAGCCTTGCGGGTGGCGCCGATCTTGATGACATTCTGACAGAAGCGTTTGCCGTCGCCAGGGAAGCGGCGAGAAGAACCGTAGGCATGAGACCATTCGATGTTCAGGTAATAGGGGGAATAGCCCTTCATGAAGGAAAGATTGCAGAGATGAAGACTGGTGAGGGAAAAACTCTGGCTGCCACGATGCCCATATATCTCAATGCCCTTTCCGGAAAGGGTGTCCATGTCATTACCGTTAATGATTATCTGGCGAAAAGGGACGCTGAATGGATGGGCCCCATCTATAAATTTCTGGGTCTTACTGTGGGAGTTGTTGTCCACGGGATGAACGATGATGAAAGGAAGGTCGCCTATAATTGTGATGTAACGTATGGTACAAACAATGAATTCGGGTTCGATTATCTCCGTGACAACATGAAGTTTCAAATTGAGGACTACGCCCAGAGGGATTTTAATTATGCTATTGTTGACGAGGTCGATAGTATTCTCGTTGATGAGGCAAGGACGCCGCTCATCATATCGGGGCCTTCCGAAGAGTCAACAGATAAATATTACAGGATTAATCAAATCATTCCCAGCTTAAAAAAAGAGGAAGACTATACTATTGACGAAAAAAGCAGATCCGTTGTCCTGACTGAACATGGCGTTGCAAGGGCGGAAAAGTTGCTCAAGGTAGACAATCTCTTTGAACCGAGAAATATGGAGATACTACATCATGTAAACCAGGCACTAAAGGCGCATACACTATTCAAAAGAGATGTTGATTACCTTGTGAAAGACGGGCAGGTCATTATAGTTGACGAGTTTACGGGAAGGGTCATGCCGGGGAGGAGATACAGCGATGGTCTGCACCAGGCACTTGAGGCAAAAGAAAGGGTGAAAATAGAAAGGGAAAACCAGACTCTTGCCTCTGTGACTTTCCAGAATTATTTCAGGATGTACGAAAAATTGGCGGGCATGACCGGTACCGCAGATACGGAAGCAGTCGAGTTTAAAAATATATATAATCTCGATGTCGTGGTTGTTCCGACGAATATGCCAATGATAAGGGTCGACAATTCCGATGTTATTTACAAGACAGAAAAAGAAAAAGTTGCGGCTGTTATTGATGAAATCAAGGAATTGTACAGTCAAAAGAGACCCGTATTGGTCGGAACGATATCGATTGAAAAATCTGAACTTTTGAGTAAATACCTCAAAAAAACCGGCATTAAACATAATGTGTTAAATGCGAAAAACCATGAAGGAGAAGCGGAGATAATTGCCCAGGCCGGGCAACCGGGAACTGTTACAATATCAACCAATATGGCCGGGAGGGGGACGGACATAAAACTGGGTGAGAGTGTAGCCGAACTCGGCGGGCTTCACATTCTCGGTACGGAGAGGCATGAGAGCCGTCGAATAGATAATCAGCTGAGAGGAAGATCGGGAAGGCAGGGAGACGCTGGCTCTTCCCGGTTTTATCTTTCCCTGGAAGATGATCTGCTCAGGATATTCGGCGCCGAGAGGATTTCATCCGTTATGGAGAAGATCGGCCTGGAAGATGGACAGCCTATAGAGCATAATCTCATAAGCAGGGCCATCGAAAATGCCCAGAAGAAGGTAGAGGGCCAAAACTTCGAAATACGGAAGCACCTCCTTGAATATGACGATGTCATGAACAGACAGAGAGAGGTTATTTACGAACAGCGCAAAGGTGTCCTGAGCGGGAAGGATCTCCGGTCAACTGCCGAGGATATGCTGGAAGAGATTGTTGATGAGATAGTAACAGAGTATATAGACGAAAAACTGCGGCCGGAGGAATGGAATCTCAAAGGGCTCGACGATATTCTTTATAAACAATTTTCTTTAAAGCCGGATTTCAGCAAATTAATTGATGATAATAACATAGATGGTGAATATGTCCGTGAAAAAATAATTTCGGATGTCAAGGCATTGCTGCATGACAAAGAAGAAAAATTCGGCACGCATCTCATGGAGCAGGTGATGAAAATTGTCATGCTTCAGTCAATAGACGCTCACTGGAAAGATCATCTGCTGGCTATGGATCACCTCAAAGAAGGTATTGGTTTAAGGGGATATGGCCAGAAAGACCCGAGGAGGGAGTATCAAAAAGAAGGTTATGAGATGTTTATGGATATGGTTTATCGAATCAAGGAGGATATCTTTGAGAAATTGTGCCGGGTTCAGGTTCAAATGGAAGATGATATAGAACAGATTCGAAAACCGCAAAGTGAAGATTATGTGATGAGCCGTGGTGATAGTGGGGCAGTTCCTGCTACTGTAAAAAGAGAGGGAAAGAAATTAGGAAGAAACGATCCCTGTCCCTGTGGAAGCGGCAAAAAATATAAGAAGTGCTGTGGGCGATAGTAAAAAATGAGCAATGAGCTACGAGCGATGAGCAATGAATGGGGCCATTTTGATGGTTAATGATATGGAAATAAAGGTTCCTGGTTTTCTTGCTAACGGCATAGCAGTCGGTATCAAGGATAATGGTGAGAAAGACCTGTCATTGATATTTTCCGAGGTTCCGGCAAGGGCGGCCGCTGTATTTACAACAAACCGCTTTCCGGCAGCACCAGTTATCCTTGATATGGAAAGGATAAAGGCCGGGCTGATCCAGGCAATTATTGCAAACAGCGGTAATGCCAATGCTTCAACAGGAAGAGGTGGTTATGCAGATTCCGTTACCATGTCAAAATCTGTTGCTGAAGGACTGAAAATCCGGGAAGATCTCATTTTAGTAGCTTCTACCGGCATTATTGGTGAGAATCTTCCTGTAAAAAAGATTGTCAGGGGGATGACAGAACTTATTGAGGGGTTGAGTGTAAATGGAATTCCGTCTGCCGAAGAGGGAATTATGACGACCGATAAATTTCCCAAGATCGAATGTCGGAAATGTTACGTAGGGGGAAAAGAAATTACCATCTGTGGAATTGCCAAAGGGGCCGGAATGATAGAGCCGCATATGGCTACAATGCTTTCTTTTATTCTGACCGATGCGGATATCGATCAAGGTTGCCTGAATAAGGTTTTCAAGCAGTCAATAGACAGAAGTTTTAATGCAATTACTGTGGACGGGTGTATGAGTACAAATGACACAGCTATTATTCTAGCCAATGGCATCGCCGGCAACAGGACTATTACCGGACCGTCCAAGGGCCTGACGAACTTCAGAAATGCCCTTTTTGACGTGACGACTGGTCTGGCTAAATCGATTGTAAGAGATGGAGAAGGAGCAACAAAACTGATCAAAATTGTGATTGAAGAGGCCAGGTCTCTGGGTGATGCTAAAAAAGTTGCATATGGTATAGCAAAATCCAATCTCGTTAAAACGGCATTCTTCGGAGCAGATCCGAACTGGGGAAGAATTATTGCTGCTATCGGATCTGCGGGGGTATCAGTACCAGCCGATTCGGTAGAGCTTCATTTTGACGGGGTTCCCCTGTTTCGTCATGGAAAGGGCATAAAGCGCGACAAAAAGGAATTGTCAGAAATAATGGAGAGAGATAATATCCGGGTATCAGTAAAACTGGGTATGGGGAAAAAATCATTCCGTTTATATACATCTGATCTTTCCTATGATTATGTGAAAATTAATGCCCATTATCACACGTGAGGAACTCAAAGGCGAAAGGTCAAGGATTAAGGATCGAGGTTATAAGGGCAATTTTAAATTTTGAATTCTTAATTTTGAATTAGGGAACAAGATGGGTGGCATGGACAAACTCGTTTGTCCGTGGATGTTTAATTTTGAATTAACGACCAAAAAACAAGGATCAAGGATCAAGGATCAAGGTTTAGATTTCCCTTGATTATTTATACTTTATGTGTTACTTGCCCACAGTTTGTGATCAATTGATTATATTTATAACACACATCCTCTGATTGTGGCGGTGTTGCTTTTTTAACCCGGATTTTACAGTGGAGACCTACCGCAAATTCCGGGTTGTGAGTTCCGTTTCAAAAGGACGAGGGTGGAGGAAAAAAACAACTAAAGGAGTGTTTTATGGCACATGTTACGATGAAAATGTTACTTGAGGCTGGTGTACACTTCGGACATCAAACAAACAAGTGGAATCCGAAGATGAAAGCTTACATATTCGGTGCGCGAAATGGCATCTATATCGTTGATCTCCAGCAGACTGTGGGAATGTTCGAAGTCGCTTACAATTTTATAGTTGACCTGGTTGCTTCTGGTAAGGAGGTCTTGTTTGTAGGTACTAAAAAGCAGGCCCAGGAATCTATTAAGGCTGAAACGGAAAGATGCGAGATGCCCCATGTTAATCATAGATGGCTTGGTGGAATGCTTACCAATTTCAACACGATAAAGAAAAGCATTGATAGATTAAGCAGTCTCGATAAGATGTTTGAAGATGAAAGCATTGATGCTTTCCCTAAAAAGGAGATACTCGGACTGCAAAGGGAGCGGGACAAGCTTGAAAAAGTCCTGGGTGGCATAAGAAACATGACCGGGTTGCCCGGGGCGGTTTTTATCGTCGACCCGAAAAAGGAACTTATCGCTGTTAAAGAAGCCAAAAAACTAAATATACCTATAGTGGCTATTGTAGATACAAATTGTGATCCTGATGATATTGACTTTATAATTCCAGGGAACGATGATGCAATCAGGGCCATAAAATTATTTTCTTCAAAAATCGCGGATGCCGTTATTGAAGGAAAAAATCGTTTTGAGGAAATAATTCAGGCCCAGAGCGATAAAGAAGAAGTGTTGGAAATGGCAGAAGGAGACTCAGAGTCAGATGTCCCGGAAAGTGTTGAGACAAAGGATGAAGGTTTCGATATGGACAAGGGTTCCGAAAGTGAAACGAATAACGAGGAGGTAGAATAACGTTGGATATTTCAGCATCTATGGTCAAGGAGTTAAGGGGTAAAACCAATGCCGGTATGATGGATTGTAAAGAGGCCTTGAAAGAATCCGGCGGTGACTTTGAAAAAGCTTTCGAATATTTGAGGAAAAAGGGATTGTCGGTGGCGACGAAAAGATCTTCCAAGGCAGCCAAGGATGGCGCTATTTCCTCGTATATTCATATGCAGGGGAAAATAGGGGTATTAATTGAAGTCAATTGTGAGACTGATTTCGTTGCCAGGACGGATAATTTTCAGGCAATGACCAAAGATATTGCCATGCACATTGCGGCAGCAAATCCGACTTATTTAAAGCCTGATGATATCCCGGAGAATGTATTGGAAAAAGAAAAACAGATTTACAGAGAACAGGCACTGGCTGAAGGAAAACCCGAAAAAATAGTGGACAGGATTATTGAAGGGAAACTTAAAAAATATTATGAAGAAGTATGCCTTTTAAATCAGAAGTTCGTTAAAGATATGGATATTACTATCGAAACGTTAATCAGTAATATGATAGCAAGCACTGGTGAAAATATAATATTAAGGCGATTTGCCAGGTTCCAGTTAGGTGAAGAGCTATAAATAAATGAGAATTTTGATCCGCCGAGGCGCGACGTGCCTGTAAGCCAATAATAATGGACAAACCAATTTACAAAAGGGTTCTTTTAAAATTAAGCGGAGAGGCTCTCCTTGGTAAGAGTTCTTATGGAATCGATATTGATGTTGTCAAGCTGATTGCTGATGAGATCAAGGAGATAGTAGATGCAGGAGTTCAGGTGGCCATTGTCGTCGGTGGAGGGAACATATTTCGAGGTATCGAGGCAAGTACAAAGGGAATAGACCGGACTTCGGCTGATTATATGGGTATGCTGGCCACTGTGATGAATAGTCTGGCCCTGCAGAATTTTCTTCAAAATGTCGGTGTTTTCACCAGGGTTCAATCAGCTATTGAGATGAGGGAAATTGCTGAACCGTTTATTATAGGAAGAGCGCTCAGGCATCTGGAAAAGGGCAGGGTGGTTATTTTTGCTTCGGGGACGGGCAATCCCTATTTTACAACTGATACGGCCGCATCGTTAAGGGCCTTGGAAATGCGGGCTGATGTGATGTTAAAGGCCACTAAGGTGGATGGTGTCTACGACAAAGATCCGGTCAAACATAAAGATGCAAACATGTTTGATAAAATCAGCTATACCGATGTGTTGACCAAGAACCTTAAAGTAATGGATGCAACTGCAATCTCCCTGTGCAGGGACAATAAATTACCCATTATAGTATTTAACCTTGAAAAAAAAGGAAACATAAAGGGTGTCATTTCTGGTAAACCAATAGGAACAATTGTGGGAGTGGAAAGATGAAGGATTTGGTTTTTGAGGAATTGAAAGAAAATATGGAAAAGCATATTGAGTTCCTCAAGAAATCGTTTAATAAGGTCAGAACAGGCAGGGCATCTACGGCTCTTCTTGATGGCATCAGGGTCGAATATTATGGAACGTTAACACCACTTAACCAGGTCGCGACACTTTCGGTTCCTGAAAGCCAGCTTATTATAATTTCACCATGGGACGGCAGTGTCATTGGAAATATTGAGAAGGCTATACAGAAATCGGAACTTTCACTGGTGCCGACCAATGATGGAAAAGTAATACGAATTTCCATTCCTCCCCTGACAGAAGAGAGAAGGAAGGAATTGGTAAAAATTGTCAAGAAAATGGCGGAAGAGTGTAAAATAAACCTTCGAAATACGAGAAGAGATGCAAACAACCAGCTTAAAAACTTAAATAAAGATGGTGAAATGTCAGAGGATAATTTACACGATTACCAAAAGGAAGTGCAGACAATTACTGATGATTTTATAAAAATGACGGATGATGTACTGTCTGCTAAAGAACAAGATATCATGGAAATATGAGACCCTTGAATTTTGTCATTTCGAGGAGTGTTAACGACGAGAAATCTTAATGATTCACGTCTGTTAAGATTTCTCCCTAAGGTCGAAATGACAGGTAATGATAGTTATTCAAAGGTCCAAATATAGTAACATGCTGTTTTTAAAACAATAAATTAACCCAAGGGAACCTTTCGGTTCCCTTTTTGTTTGCTTGAAAATGTTAGCCCCCTATGATACGTAAACTGTTTATAATTGCAGTCTTTACAAGGATTGATGGTTTCGTAAAAAGTCATAAACTTGCCAATTTGTCATTCCCGCGAAAGCGGGAATCCAGTAATTACACGCAGTTATGGATTCCCGATCAGGTCGGGAATGACAAAACGACAGAAATTCGGACTTTTTACGAAACTGTCAAGGATTAATATCTGATTAAAATGAATAGAATTGATAAGGATAAACTTCCCCGTCACATAGCCATTATTATGGATGGCAATGGGAGATGGGCTAAAAAGAATGCTTTAAGAAGGATAGCGGGACACAGAAAGGGTGCCGAGGCGGTTCGAAATACCGTTAGGATATGCAGGGAAATTGGTATTCAATATCTTACTCTTTATGCTTTCTCTGTTGAGAACTGGCGTAGACCAGCAGACGAAATTGAAGCATTAATGTCTCTGCTTGAAGAATTTCTCATTTCAGAGCTTAAGGAAATGCTCGATAATAACATTAGACTGGCAGCGATAGGTAATATTAATGCATTATACGAGAGGGTTAAGAAAATCCTTTACAAAACCATTGAACAAACATCCAAAAATAGCGGGATGACTTTAAATCTTGCGCTCAGTTACGGCGGCAGGGATGAGATTGTTGAGGCCGTAAAGAGGATATTACGTGACAGTGAAGCTGGCGAAATAAAAAAAGAAGACATGACCAAGGAAATATTTTCAAAATATTTATATACGGCAGATATGCCTGATCCTGACCTGCTAATAAGGACGAGCGGAGAATATCGGTTAAGTAATTTTCTTTTATGGCAGTCAGCTTATACGGAGCTTTATTTTGTAGATGTTTTGTGGCCGGATTTTTCCCGAGAGAATCTTATTGAGATTATTGCTGACTATCAGAGCAGGGAAAGAAGGTTTGGCTTAACGAGTGATCAGTTACCTTAAAGACGAAAGGTAAAAGGAACAAGGAACAAGGATCAAGGGATAAGGATCAAGGATCAGGGAACAAGGATAAAGGATAAAGGATGCTGTCATGGATAGTAGTCATTTAAAGAGATGGATAACGGGGATTGTTGTTGCGCCTGCTCTATTTGCAGCTATTTACTTTGGTACAGAACCCGTCTTTACTATTATTGTTATGTTGCTCATATTGGGAGGTGTTGTTGAGTACAATAACATGGTTTTTAGTAAAGATTCTTACTGGGAAAAAAGTGAAGGCGTTATTATCGGTCTTTTGATACCTTTATCTGCATTCTTTGGTAATATTCAACTTATGTTTGCGACCGTTACATTTGCCGTCATTGCTGTTTTTTTGCTTTTTCTTTTCAGGCTTAAAGAGCATCTATTCGACATAACAGTTCTTACCAAGGTTGTGTTCGGGTTTTTGTACATACCTGTTATGGTGTCGTATTTTATACTGACGAGACATTTTGAAGATGGCATACAATGGGTCTTTTTTATTATCATTCTCGCGTTTTCAGGTGACATTTCCGCATATTACGTGGGAAAATACATGGGCAAGAAAAAGCTTATGCCGTCGGTCAGTGCCGGAAAAACAGTGGAGGGGACTCTTGGATTAATTGTCGGAAGTATCGTAGGGTGTATTATATTCAAGTTGGTATTTTTCCGGGAACTTCCTCTGATTCATGCTATATTATTAGGTTTCGTGGGAAGTATACTTGGCCAGCTGGGAGATCTTTGTGAGTCTGCTATTAAGAGGACTTTTCTGATTAAAGATTCCGGGTTTTTGCTTCCCGGTCATGGGGGAGTGCTGGACAGATTAGATTCCCTCATTTTTATCATTCCGTTTGTATATTATTATAAGGTATTTGTGATTCAATGAAAAATATTTCCATTCTCGGGTCAACCGGTTCCATCGGGGTCAGCACCCTGGATGTGATCGTAAAAAACCCCTCCAGATTCAGGGTTCTCGCTTTATCAGCCGGTAAAAACCTGAAGCTTTTAAAGGATCAAATCGACCTGTTCGGGCCGAAAGTGGTAGCCGTGCTTGATGAATATTGTGCCGATCAACTTGTTGATATGCTTGGGCATTCACCAGGGACAAAGGTTCTATGGGGGGATGATGGTTACAGAGAAATTGCCTCTTTTAAAGAAGCAGATATGGTTGTCTCCGCCATTGTCGGGGCGGCGGGATTGCTACCAACTGTCGAAGCGATTAATGCGGGCAAAGATGTTGCTTTAGCCAACAAGGAAACCATGGTGATGGCAGGAAGTCTGGTTGTAGAAAAAGCGAAAACCATGGGAGTGAATATTCTTCCTGTTGACAGTGAGCATGGTGCAATCTTTCAGTGTCTTCAGGGTCAAAACAGGAAAGATGTCAGAAAAATCATCCTGACTGCATCAGGAGGACCTTTCTTCCGTTTATCCCGGGAGAAACTTAAAGGGGTCACACTTGCCGATGCACTCAAACATCCCAACTGGGAAATGGGCCAAAAAATAACAATAGATTCCGCTTCCATGATGAATAAAGGCCTCGAGGTTATTGAGGCAAAATGGTTCTTTGATGTGGATGTAGATAAAGTTGATGTTCTCATTCATCCACAGAGTATAGTTCACTCAATGGTTGAATACAGCGATGGATCGGTTATAGCACAGCTTGGTGTTCCCGATATGAAAGCTCCCATAGCGTATGCCCTCTCGTATCCGGAAAGGCTTTCTGATGTAATTTCTACTCTGGATCTTTGTGAAGTTGGCAGGTTAGAATTTTTCCCCCCCGATTTTGATAAATTCAAAAATTTGAAACTCGCATATCTTGCAATGCGAAAAGGGGGGACCATGCCGGCCGTTTTGAACGCGGCGAACGAAGTGGCAGTAGAAGCCTTTGTTGAAGGCGCCATATGTTTCATAGACATGCCTGACGTTGTCGAGGAAACCATTAATTCTCACAAGCCTGTAGAACCGCTGTCTATTAGCGATGTTCTGGAGGCGGACCGATGGGGGAGACATAAAGCTAAAGAAATAGTTGAGAGGATAAACATAAACAATTGATAGGTATAAATATTATATCCGTAATAGTTCTGTTGGGAATATTGGTTTTTGTCCATGAACTGGGCCATTTTCTTGTTGCCAAGTGGTCGGGTGTGGGCGTGTTGAAATTTTCGCTCGGATTCGGTCCCAGGCTGATAGGAAGAAAATTTGGAGAAACCGAATATCTCATTTCCATGATTCCCCTGGGTGGATATGTAAAGATGCTGGGAGAATCTGAAGAGGATGAACTATCCCCGGAGGATGAAGAAAGATCATTTCAAAAACAACCCGTATTAAAAAGGATAGGAATTGTTGCAGCCGGGCCACTATTCAACTTTCTTTTTGCCATCATTGTATTTGCCATAATCTATAGCTTCGGGGTACCTGTTCTCACCTCCAGGATCGGAGATGTTCAGGAAGGAGGAGCCGCTTTTAAAGCCGGCATACAAAAAGGTGATAATATACTGGCTATAGACGGGAAAGAGATATCACGCTGGGGAGAACTGGCAGATGCTATCAGCAAGAGCAATGGAAAGGAACTAAACTTTACTGTAGAGAGAAATAATAAAGTTCACGATATTTACATAAGACCAGGATTGGCAAAGGTAAAAAATATCTTTGGCGAAGAGATTGAGTCATACAAACTCGGAGTAATCGCTTCATCTGAAACGGTTATCGAGAGGGTTAACCCTTTTCGGGCGGTTTTAGAAGGGGCGGCTCAGACGTGGTGGTTCACAAAGCTTACTTATTTGACTGTTGTTAAGATTGTTCAACGTGTGGTTTCACCAAAAAACCTTGGCGGACCTATATTGATTGCCCAGATGTCCGGGGAATATGCAAAGCGGGGGATTATTCCCTTTATGTTTTTTATGGCCATATTAAGTATAAATCTGGGTGTACTCAATCTCCTTCCCATTCCTGTTCTTGATGGGGGGCATCTGTTTTTTTATCTCATTGAAGTCGTAACAGGTAAGGAAGTAAATATTAAATGGAGAGAAATGGCCCAGCAAGTGGGATTTTTCCTCCTGATTATGTTGATGGTGTTTGTTTTTTATAACGATATAGCAAGGATAATTGGTGATTAATGTGTTAACCTTGGCTTTCGATGCATCGACAAAGACGTCGAGTGTTGCCCTGTTAAGGGATAATGCCATACTGGCCGAGTGTTTTGTAAATATAGAAAAAAACCATGGGGAAACTCTTTTGCCGGAAGTTGTAGGTTTGCTTGACAAGGGTAATCTGAAACTGGAGGAGGTAGATCTTTTTGCCGTTACGGTGGGACCCGGTTCTTTTACCGGGCTTCGGATAGGTGCAAGCACGGTTAAGGGACTTGCATTCAGTACAGGAAAACCGATTGTTGGTGTCTCAAGCCTGGATGCCCTTGCTCTGAATCTCTCAAATTCGTCGATAACGATTTGTCCCATGCTCGATGCAAGAAAAAAGGAAGTCTATACGGCTCTTTATAAAACAAAAGAAGCTGATTTCCCCGAAAAAATAATGAACGAGAAAGTCATAAATCCCGGGGAATTCCTGGAATGCATTGATGAGGAAATAATATTTTTAGGTGACGGTGCTCTGCAGTATGAAGGCATTATCAGGGAGAAATTGCCGGGCAAATCATACTTCGCATCGCATCACCTCAATTATATCAGGGCTTCGTCAGTAGGACTAATTGGATTGAAAAAATTTTATGATGGTGATATCCTGAATTTAATTGCGTTTACACCTCAATATCTTCGTGTATCGGAAGCGGAATCAAAACGGCTTTCGAAGGGGTAGGTAATGCTGGTTGCTCGGGAAACAAGACAGGCCCTGAAGTGATATGATAAAAAATAATTATAATTTCCGGACTTATAGGATAAAGGGAGACAATTTATGAAACGCAGAAACAGCCCTATAGTTCTTGAGGGGTTTATCTTTATACTACCTCTTCTTATCTTAACGATTATCTTTGCTTATGCAGGAATTGCCTGGGCGAGTGTATTCTTTCTTGTTGCCACCCTGTTTGTCATTAATTTTTTCCGGAACCCTGAAAGAAAAATTCCGGAAGATAAAAGTGCTATTGTATCTCCTGCTGATGGTAAGGTTTTAAAGATAGAAGAAGTGGATGAAGATGATCTGTTGAAGGGGAGATTCAGGAAAGTCAGCATATTTATGAACGTCTTCAATGTTCACGTAAACAGGATGCCATGTTCCGGCAAGGTAAAAACGATTCTTTACAAAAAAGGAAAGTTTTTCGCTGCCAATCTGGAGAAGGCGTCTTCTCTCAATGAGAGAAACTCCGTCCTCGTTCAGACTGACGACGGCAGAGAAATTCTTACGGTACAGATTGCGGGGTTAGTTGCCAGGAGAATAGTCTGTTGGGTGAAAGAGGGAATGAGCATTAAAAGAGGAGAGCGATTCGGCCTTATACGATTCGGTTCGCGACTTGAGGTATTTATGCCATTAGATACAGAAATTCTGGTTGAGGTCGGGGAGAAGGTAAAAGCAGGAGAAACGAAGATAGGGAGTTTAAAATGACAAAAAAACTCGGAATTAATCGTGATGGCATGAAAAAAGGCATTTATATTCTTCCCAATCTCTTTACCACCGCAAGTTTATTTTGCGGATTTTATTCGATTATTGCATCGATGAATGGGGATTTTTCCCGTGCAGCCATTTCGATTATCATAGCGTGCATACTGGATGGTCTTGATGGAAGAATTGCCAGGATGACCAACACAACAAGTAAATTCGGCAGTGAATATGATTCTCTGTCCGATTTGGTCTCTTTTGGCGTAGCGCCGGCAATTCTTGCATATACATGGGCGCTTTCACCCTTTGGAAGATATGGGTGGCTTGCAGCATTTTTGTTTGTTGCCTGTGGAGCTCTGAGACTGGCACGATTCAATATACAGATTGGTATTATCGAAAGCAAGGTTTTCAATGGTCTCCCCATACCGCCGGCTGCCGTGGTTGTGGCTGCTTCGGTTTTGTTTTTTTATTATATGGGAGGGGAGGGACAGTTTAATAACATTTCTATACTTATAAGTATGGTTGTGCTGGCTCTCCTGATGGTTAGCAATATAAAATACTACAGTTTCAAAGATCTGAATTATTTTTCGAGAAAACCTTTCATGACCCTGGTATTGATTATATTTATCTTTATTGTTGTTGTTATGGAACCGCAATTGATGATATTTACATCCGCTGTGGGTTATGGCATTTCCGGTCCTGTCTGGACGCTTTATAAAATCGCAAAGAAAAAAAAGATAAGAGAGACAACTAATGAGAAAGTATAGTGTAGCTGTTGTTGGCGCTACAGGTGCTGTCGGAAATGAGATGATCCGCATTCTCGAGGAGAGAAATTTCCCCGTAGGAGAATTGAAACTCCTCGCTTCGGAAAGATCCTTTGGCAAGGAATTGACATTCAAAAGAAAAGACTATCCTGTTGACGTATTAAATGAAAATTCCTTTGAGGGAGTTGAAATCGGTCTTTTTTCCGCCGGCGGCAGCATAAGTGAGCGTTTCGCGCCATTTGCCACAGATGCCGGATGTGTTGTAGTGGATAATACAAGTGCATTCAGAATGGATCCGGATATTCCTTTGGTTGTACCCGAGGTAAATCCAGAGGAAATCGGTATGTATAGAACAAAGGGGATTATAGCGAACCCGAATTGCTCAACCATTCAGATGGTTGTGGCTCTCAAACCGATTCATGACGTGGCCAGGATAAAGAGGATTGTAGTTTCCACTTATCAGGCGGTGTCCGGAACAGGAAAAGCGGCAATTGAAGAACTTGTCGAGCAGACAAGGGCTCTCCTTAATTTCGAAAAACCCAAAGTAAATGTCTATCCTCATAGAATTGCCTTTAACTGTCTTCCCCAGATAGATCTATTTTTGGATAATGGTTATACAAAAGAAGAAATGAAGATGGTAGACGAAACCAGAAAGATTATGAACGATCCCTACATGGCTGTAACAGCCACAACGGTAAGGGTTCCTGTTTTTTACGGTCATTCGGAATCTGTTAATATTGAGACAGAAAGAAAGATTACTGCCGATGAGGTTAGGGAATTGCTTTCCGATGCCCCCGGTGTGACGGTTGTCGATAACCCGGACAAGGGTGAGTATCCTCTTGCCACGGACAGTGCAGGTAAAGATGATACCTTTGTGGGGAGGATAAGGGAGGATGAATCAATTGCAAACGGAATTAATATGTGGATCGTATCTGATAACATAAGGAAAGGTGCGGCTCTTAACACCGTACAGATAGCCGAGATTCTTATAAGAGATTATCTCCGGTAGTGTAATGAAAGTTCTAGGAGGTCAGGCGAAGGGGAAGAAAATATATATACCAAAAGGCGCTCGTATTAGAGCCACGTCTGACAGGACAAAGGAATCGCTCTTTAATATCCTGCCTTCGATGGAAGGAAAATTATTTCTCGATCTTTTTGCGGGAACGGGAAATATAGGTATAGAGGCCCTCAGCAGAGGTGCTGCCAGGGCTGTGTTTGTTGAGAAAAACAACCTTTTGATAGAAGCAATTAAGAAAAATCTGAGTCTGTGCGGATTTATCGATCAATATGAGTTGATCCCAACCGCCGCAGAAAATGGGATTCAGTTGCTGGCGAGAAGAAAAGAGAAATTTGATGTCATATTTGCTGATCCGCCGTATGAAAGAAGTTTTTTGCAGAAAACAGTTGATTCCCTTGGCAGGGCATCTTTGGTTTCCGAAAATGGTATTATCGTCATTGAGCACTCACACAGGGAAAAGTATGAAGAGAATGACGACAAATTCATTCTAACTGATCAGAGAAGGTATGGAGATACTATGCTCTCCTTTTTTGAAATAAATAACGAGAGGTTACCATGGGAAAAGTAGCGGTATATCCAGGTTCATTTGATCCTATTACAAATGGTCATATTGATCTTATAAATAGAGGATTGAGGTGTTTTGACGAGCTTATCATCCTTGTTGGATATAATCCGGTCAAGGCATCTCTCTTTACTGTAGAAGAAAGAATTGACATGATCAAAGAGCTGACTAAGGATAATCCGAAACTTAAGGTGGATAGCTACTCAGGGCTTATTGTTGAGTATGTAAAAAAAACGGATGCAAATATTATTTTAAGGGGATTAAGGGCCCTGTCAGATTTTGAATATGAATTTCAAATGGCTCTGATCAACAGAAGATTGGACAGGAATATAGAAACGGTATTTCTGATGACCGGTTCCAAGTGGTTCTATTGTAATTCCGGAATCATAAAGGAAGCCGCCAGTCTGGGTGGTTCTGTGAGGGGTTTGGTTCCCGATGTTGTGCTTCGGAGACTGAAAGAAAAATACCCTAAATTGAAAAATACTTAATTGTAGATCAACAACTAAATTTATCTCAAGGACAGTTACCAAAAATGAAACTCGCGGAAAGGGTAGATAGAATAAAACCGTCACCAACACTTTCTATTACTGCAAAGGCAAACGCACTGCGAGCCGAAGGGAGGAATATTATAGGCTTTGGTGCAGGAGAACCCGATTTTGATACCCCCTTAAATGTTAAAAATGCAGGCATAAATGCCATCAAAGATGGTTTTACAAAATATACGCCTGTTGCTGGTATAGACGAGCTGAAAGACGCAATTATCGACAAGTTACAGAGGGATAATCAGCTGACATACAACAGGTCTCAGGTAGTCGTTTCTTGTGGGGCGAAGCATACCCTCTACAACCTTGCTCAGGCACTATTCGAGAAGGGAGATGAAGTAATCATACCCGCACCTTACTGGGTATCCTATCCTGACATTGTCCTCCTTTCCGATGCAATGCCTGTGATTCTTGAAACGAAAGAGTCCGAAGGTTTTAAAGTAAACCCCATGCAGCTTGAAAAGGCTATTACTGAAAATACAAAAGCAATTATCTTAAACAGTCCTTCTAATCCCACGGGAGTTGCCTATTCCGTTTCTGAGCTTGAAGACCTGGCGGATATTATTGTAAGGACCGGTATTTTGGCAATTTCCGATGATATCTACGAGAAAATTATCTATGATGGGTTTTCATTTTTTAATATCGCCGGTGCAAGAAAGGAAATGAAAGACCTTACAGTAGTAGTAAATGGGGTTTCAAAGGCGTATGCGATGACGGGGTGGAGAATAGGGTACGCAGCAGGCCCTGAAGAGATTATTTCGGCAGTAGCGAAAATTCAGAGTCAGAGCACCTCAAATCCGACATCAATTTCCCAGAAGGCTGCCGTTGAAGCCTTTACGGGGGATCAGGATGCTACCGGTAAAATGGTGGTGGAATATGAGAAGAGAAGAGATTATATTGTTGAAAATCTTAACGGTATAAATGGCATTTCCTGTATGAATCCCCGGGGGGCCTTTTATGTCTTTCCAAATGTATCATTATTGTACGGGAGTTCATATAAGGGCAGGAAGATATCGAATTCGTTTGATCTGACAGGATATCTTCTCGATGAGGCAAATGTCGCCGTTGTTCCGGGTGCTCCTTTTGGCAATGACAACCATATACGCATTTCATACGCCACATCGATGGAAAATATCAAAGAAGGTATAAAAAGGATCAAAAAAGCCGTAGGCAATTTAGAAATGTAAATCACTATCCCAATGTAGCAAAGCCACAACCCAAAACCAGGATACTTTGTAAAAACCTGTCCCTAATGCTTAATCTTTTCGTGTTTTTGTAATTTTCGGACTTTCGTGATTAGATTTTTGCTTTTCAAGGTAAAAACTTCGTTTGATATTTGGATTTTGACATTTGGAATTTTGCTTATAAGGGGAGTTTTCTGTTATGAGTTTAAATTTGATTGATCCCGTTCATTCAATCTTGGGAAAAGTGGAAGAATTAACGGGCAAGAAAATCGAGTATGTCGAGAAGAAGGATCTTCCTGTTCCGGCAACGATTCAGGCGGCAAAAAAGAATATGCCTGCTCATCGTTTGCTCTACAATAAAGATCATAACGAACTGATAAATTATCTTATTGCGAATGAATGTGGTCATATCCTGAGAATTTATAGCGTCAGTGAAGAAAAAAGAAAGTTTCCCGTGGCAAATCAGAGAACATTAATCCGCTTTATGAAGGAGATGGAACCTGAAATTCAAAGATTGATCTCCATACTCGGATTCGAAAAAATTAAGCAGTTAATAATTGTCTGGTATGATGGTATCGTTTTCCAGTTAACGAAGATGCCTACCGATATTATGATAGAAAAATGGATGTATAGTTGTTATCCTGAGCTCAGGCCGATTCAGTTGGAAGCTATTTCAGAGCAGAGAGAAAAGGCAATATTATCCATGTCTGATTCTATAAGAAAGGTAACTCCGGCCAAAATTTACGATACATCCCATTATATGAATTATACGTTTTTTAAAATCCTCGGAGATCATTTTCATATAAATTATGTAGAACCGTATAATTATACGAGATATTTCAGAAGGGGTGAGGAATTGGCAGCAATTACGGAACGTAATCGTATTGATAATCATGAAGGTGATATCATGATGATCAATAAGTGGGCGGAGTATCTCGGGTTGACAAATGGTTATGAATGGACAGGTTATGAAGAGATAAGAGATAATTATTTGCACTAATTAGATGGATTCCCCGAGATAGGCCTTTCGTATGTCTTCATTTGACAGGAGACGACCCGCCTCGTCGCTGAGAACTATACGGCCGTTTTCCATAACGTATCCCCTGTGCGCCACCTGTAATGCCAGATTGGCGTTTTGCTCCACAAGAAAGATTGTAGTGTTATTTTCGGTGTTTATCTTCTTTATTATTCCGAAAATCTGTTTGACGATAAGGGGGGCAAGCCCGAGGGATGGCTCGTCCATCAAGAGGAGCCGCGGTCTTGCCATTAGTGCGCGTGAAATCGCCAGCATTTGCTGTTCCCCACCGCTTAACGTTCCCCCTGCCTGATGCCGTCGTTCCGCCAATATCGGAAACAGATCGAAGACGTACTCCATATCCTTTTTTATTTCACTTTTGTCCTTTCGCAGAAAGGCGCCCATGTCCAGGTTTTCGGTAACAGTCAAATACGGGAAAATGCGGCGACCTTCGGGAACCTGGCAGATGCCCATGGATACAATTTTATCGGGATTCATATTCGTGATTGGCTGATCCAGAAATGTGATTTCGCCTGATCTCGGTGGGGTAATGCCGCAGATCGACATGAGCGTCGTAGATTTTCCGGCTCCGTTGGCTCCTATCAGTGTAATAATCTCGCCTTCCGAAATTTTAATTGAGACACCCTTCAGCGCCTCGATATTTCCGTAAAACGTATGGATGTCCCTGACCTTAAGCATCGATCTCTTCTCCCAGATAGGCCTTTATGACGACAGGGTTACTCTTGATTTCGTCCGGTGTACCCTGCGCAATCTTCTTGCCGTAATCAACGACAAAGATCCGATCGGACAGGCTCATGACCAGCTTCATGTCGTGTTCTATCAGAAGAATGGAGATTTCTTGTTCGTCACGGATTTTCCTTATAAGCTCGTCCAGCTCTTCTGTTTCCTGGGGATTCATGCCGGCAGCCGGTTCGTCCAGCAACAGGAGGAAAGGCTCGGTTGCGAGGGCGCGTGCTATTTCCAGACGCCGCTGTTCTCCGTAAGGGAGATTCTTTGCGAATTCGTTGACTGATTTTTCAAGGCCGATATTTTCCAGAATGGTATAACTGTAATCGACGATTTCCTTTTCTTCCCTTCGAGTTGATCTTCCTCTGAATATAGCGCCCGCTATACCGGTGGTCGTGCGACAATGACGGCCGATCATCACATTTTCGAGTACTGTCATATTGGGGAAAAGGCGAATATTTTGAAAAGTACGGGAGAGCCCTCTCCTGGTAACGAGATTGGGCTTAACACCATTGATCCTCTCACGTTTTTTCCCGGGAGGTAAAATAATGATATCACCGTCAGTCGGCGTGTAAAGCCCGGTTATGCAGTTAAAAAACGTTGTTTTCCCGGCGCCGTTTGGGCCGATCAGGGCGACGATTTCTTCTTTACCGACATCGAGATCGACACTGTCCAGGGCTCGAAGTCCGCCGAAGTTCATGCCCAGACCGTTTACTTCCAGAATTGGCTGTGCTGTCCTATTCATCTCCGCCTTTGCCTCCGGCGCCTTCAAATTTGTAGGTCCGCCTCACATCACTGACAATTCCACCGGGACGAAAAATCATCATGACGACAAGAACGATGCCGAACACCAGCATCCGGTATTCGGAAAATGCCCTGAGGTATTCCGGCAGAAGAATTAATATGAGGGCGCCGATGATGACTCCGAGGACTGAACCCATTCCACCGAGGACGACGATACACAGGACGATAATTGATTCCCATATGGTAAAGCTTGCCGGATTGACGAACGTCGTCTTTGCGGCAAACATGACTCCGCCCATGCCTGCCCATGTCGCTCCGAGGGCAAACGCGGTAAGCTTTGTCTTTGTCTTGTCGATACCCATGGCCTGACATGCCACTTCATCTTCCCGCAGAGCTATCCATGCTCTTCCAATTCTGGAATCCTGCAGGCGATTTACGATGAATATCGTAAAGATACACAAAACGATCATGATGTAATAAATGAAGATCATAGAGCCGTGGACGGATAAATCCATACCGAAAAATGAAGGACGGGAAATATTTGAGATTCCGCTCGGTCCGAACGAGAATTCATTCCAGTTTTCAAGTATCAGACGGATGATTTCACCGAAGCCGAGAGTAACGATAGCAAGATAATCTCCCCTGAGTCGCAGCACCGGAAAACCCAGGAGGACACCGAAAAGTGTTCCCATGGCGCCGCCGATGGGAAGTGCAATCCAGAAACTCAGATGGAAGTGATAGTTGAGGAGCGCATAAGTATACGCTCCGACGGCATAAAACGCAACATATCCCAGGTCAAGAAGTCCTGCGAGACCCACCACGATATTGAGCCCCAGTCCCAGCATTACAAAAATAAGCGCCGAAACCATTATATTTGTCTGATAAAGCGAGAATGTAAGCGGAAAAGCAAGGGAGAACAGGCCCGCAGCTATTAGTCCGGGAATATAAAACTTCCTCTCCTGCAGAATGCGCCGGGCGAAGGAGACCTGCATCTCTTTGCCTTCTTCGGCCTTTTTCAGGCCATATTCCTTCCTCTTCATGAGATAGCGCCATACAGGGGATAGCAGGAAACTGCCAACACCTATGAAAACCATATTTCTCCAACGCCACTCAACGATGTTCTCTATGGTATTGACACGGATTACCATAATGGGGAATGTTAAGAACATGAACCAGAGAGAAACGAGAAGTGATTTTTTAATTTCCGAAAAGTTTATCATTTTCTTGTAAATCCGACGGCTATGCGAGCCGCCCTTCTAAGATAAATCGCAACAGTTCAGATTATTAGCCTGAAGGCTGTAGACTGAAGGATACCGATATCCTCCTAATGCGGCCAAGCCGCAACCAAAGAGGTGTTGACCTCTTGCATGTAGGGCAAGGCTTTAGCCTTGCATTGGGCTTTACGCAGGGCTAAAGCCCTGCCCTACGTTTCCAGGGCAGCAAAGCTGCAACCAAAAATCTTTGTCTTATTCGCATGAGCTGACGCCAACATTTGCACAAAAAAACGCAGTTGTTGTAAATAAAGACTCTAAAAGCCTTTAGCCTTCAGCCTATCCATCTGAGTAGTTCAATGCAAATTTATACCTTGTATTTTTCCGTTCTGCCGAGGATCCCCGCGGGCCTGAATATGAGAATTAAAACGAGAAACACAAAGGCAAAAACGTCTTCGTAGTCGCTGGAAACATAGCCAGTCGCGAAGCTTTCTGTCCAACCCAGAATTAAACTTCCGAGAACGGCACCCGGAATACTGCCGATGCCTCCCAGAACAGCTGCGACGAATGCCTTTATTCCCGCGATAAAGCCTACATAAAAATTAATCATGCCGACGTGAGAGGCGATCAATACCCCGCCTATTGCGGCCGTTGCCGACCCTACGATAAAGGTAACGGAGATGACACGATCGACATTGATTCCGACAAGTTGAGCCATATCCTTATCCTGCGATGTGGCGCGCATAGCCTTGCCGATTTTCGTAAATTTGATCAGTACAGTCAGGAGAATCATAACGATCGTTGTCGTTATGAGAATGACAATCTCTGCCGAACTGATAATGTGGGCATAAGGCTCCATGAATTGGAAGTCGGGAATCAGATTGGGAAACGGAAGAAAATCGGATGTCTGTGCCAGGAGAACATAGTTTTGAAGGAAAAGGGACATGCCAATGGCGCTGATAAGTGCCGAGAGGCGGGGCGCGTTTCGCAGAGGTTTGTACGCCATTTTTTCGACAGTGTAGCCGTACGCACTGGAATATATGATGGCTATGAATCCGGCGAGCACAAGAATGGCAATGGTGTTCATACCCATCATGGTCAGGACGGATATGACAATCAAAGCCGTAAACGCCCCGATCATGTAAATTTCCCCATGGGCAAAATTAATCAGTTCGATAATCCCGTAAACCATGGTGTAGCCCAGGGCAATAAGTGCATATATGCTTCCTCGGGTCAGGCCACCCAAAAACAGCTCAAGAAAATAATCCATCGTGTAATTTATTTTCTCCTCAACTTCACCCCAAAATCCTGCATTTTTCCTCAGGAACTATTTCATAAAAAACGGGAACAGACTTTTTGCCTGTCCCCGTTCCTGTTGTTTAAACGGTTATTATTTTATTTCCACATAGACACCGTCTTTGACCTGATACATGGCAAACCCGATGCCGATGGCGTCTCCCCGTGCATCGAACTTGATTTTTCCGAGCGGGGTTTCGACATAATGGGCTTTCAGGGCCTTGGAAACCGCTTCGTAATCGGTGGTGCCCGCCTTCTCGACAGCGTTGAGCACCGCCTGGGTGGCCGCATATGCGTTCAGGAAAAACGCACCGGGATCTGATCCGTAAGCCTTTTGATGTGCGTTTGTAGCGGCAATGGCCAACGGATTGGTCGACGTGTCCATGGGACCGGTTGCATAAACACCTTCCGCGTATTTGCCGGCAACTTTGATGAACGTATCGTCTTTGACGCCGTCATCAGAGATGAAGTAGGTTTTCATCCTTTTTTTACGCATCTGCATGACTATCTTGGCTGCTTCGGGATGATAACCTCCGAATATAACCGCTTCCGCCTTTGAGCGTTTTATCTTCTGCACTACTGCCGAATAATCGACTGCTCCGGGGGTAACACCCTCAAACAATACAACTTTTCCCTTGCCGGAATCTTCAATAAATTTCTTTGAAAATTCGGCAAGTCCCTTTCCATAATCCCCTTTATCATGAATCACTGCAATTTTTTTGACTTTCAGGACATCCAGTGCATAATCTACCTCGAGTTTCGCCTGTGCATCATCAGAAGCAATTGTACGATAGAAATTGGGATAATCCCCGCTTTGTGTCAGGGGCGGATTGGTTGCAGAGGGAGACATGCAAATAATGTTTGCATCTTTGTAAATTGCGAGAGCCGCCTTTGTAGATCCACTGCATATATGACCCATTACGACATCAACACCCTCGGATATCAGCTTCGTGGCAACATTCGATCCCAGCTCAGGTTTACACGCGTCGTCTTCAACGAACAATACAACTTTTTTGCCGAGAACCCCCCCCTTGGCATTAATTTCGTTAACGACAAGCTCTGCAGCCTTTACGGAAGGTAATCCGTATGATGCGAGATCGCCACTGTGAGCTCCGGCTACACCGAGTTTAATTACGTCGGCAGCGAGGCTTGTGCCAACAGCGAAGCCCGTAATAAAAACCAAAGATGTGACAATAATAAATAATTTTCTGAAACAGTTCTTCATACTATATGTCCTCCTTTTTAAATTTATGAAAAATGAATACTACATAGATTTTCTTCTATAATCTTATAGGAATTTCAAGTCAAGATATATTGATTAATTTTGTTAAATAAGGATCAAAAACGCACTTTTATGCAAACGTCTCACTCTTTATGGATTATACGTTGCCAAATAGCGGAATGTGCCATCTTTAACGTGTACCAGGACCAGACTTTTTACCGCGTTTCCATCTTTACCGATATTAATAATGCCTGATACCGCTTTGAATTTTTTTGTTCTTGCAAGGGCGTTTCTTATATTTTTACCCTGTAGCGATTTTGCCCTTTTTATCGCATCCATCAAAACGAAATAGGCATCCGCCCCGAGGGCATCGAAGGCGCTAGCCTCTTTGCCTGTATCCTTTTCATAAGTTTCGATATATTTCCTTGCAATGTTCGTGACCGCGGCCTCCCTGGCAAAGTGCCCTGTAAATATGATCCCCTCAACATCCGTTCCGCCAATTTTAATCAGCTCCTTCGTCTGGGCCCTGTCTGCTGAAATGATTGGCACGTTGAGACCGAGTTTTACAGCCTGCTTGCAGGCAAGGGCAACTTCGGTGTAGTTGTTCGGCATGTACAGGACATCCGGTTTTGCGGCCATGATGGATGAAATTTGTGCCGTAAAATCCTGATCTAATGTCTGGCAGTACGCCGTTGCAACAACTTTTCCGCCTTTCTTGATAAAGCTTTTTACGAAAAAATTCGCTAAACCGACACAATAATCCTGGGCAATATCAATAAAGATAGCTGCGTTCCTTGCCCCGAGGGTATCGTAGGCGTACTTGGCTGCCATCTCCCCCTGGAAGGGATCAATAAAGCATACACGAAATACGTATTTCCTGTTTTGGGTGACCAGGGGATTCGTGGCGGTGGGAGAGACCATCGGTTTCATTGCTTTATCGGCAATAGGACCTCCTGCAAGGGTGTTGCCACTGATGGCTTCCCCGATAATGGCGTGAACCCTGTTCTTTTTAATTAATCTGTCGACGGCATTTGCTGCCTCGATCTTGTCGCTCTTTGTGTCAACCAGAAAGAGCTCTACTTTTTTGCCGAGAACTTTAGGCATAATTTTGTTAGCGGTCTGAATGCCCGCCCATTCTATCTGACCGTAGGCTGCCACTGGGCCTGTCATCGGCAGGTAAACACCGATCCTTACAGTATCCTTCGCAGCAAAAGCGGGTGCTGAAAAGCAAAAAACCAAAGCCACCAGGCAAATTAGAAGTTTTCTCATTTTATTGCGCCTTTCTTTAAATATCTTATTCCCGCTTGCTCTTTTTCCTGAATTTCAGTCTGATCGGTACATGGTCAAAGTTGAACTCTTTACGTATCTTATTTGTGAGGTATCGCTGGTATGAAAAATGGACACCCTTGGGTTCCCTGACAAAGAAAATAAATGTTGGAGGTTTCACCGAGGTTTGCGTAACGTAACTGAAATTGTGAGGCCTGTTTCTATAACGGGGCGGGGGAAATGCTTCGATAAATTCCCGGACTTTCGTGTTTAACTCAGAGGTGGGAATTCTTGTGGTATATTGATCGTAGGCTGTTTCAATTAATTCAAATATCCTGGATATTCTCTGACCGGTGAGGGCTGAAAGGGATATAATGGGTGCGAAATCAATATATTTCAATTTATCCTTGGTATGTTTTACATGTTTTCCTATGGTGCTGTTATCTTTTTCCAGAAGATCCCATTTGTTGAGGACTATGATACAGACAACACCCCTCTCGTAGGCCAGCCCCGCTATTTTTGTGTCCTGGTCCGTTACTCCTTCCGTTGCATCTACAAGGATTAACGCAACATCGCAACGGCTCAGGGTTTTTATTGCTTCAAGGACACTGTATTGTTCTAGCCTTTGACTGACCTTGCTTTTTCTTCTTATCCCGGCAGTGTCTATTAACAGGTATTTTCTGTCATCGATTTCAAACGGTGTGTCTATCGTATCTCTTGTCGTTCCGGGAGCTGGATTAACAATTGTCCTCTCGTAACCGATTATTTTATTGATCAGGGATGATTTCCCCACGTTGGGTTTTCCTATTACGGCGATTTTGATTCGATCCTCTTCTTCATCAATAACATCTGATGAAGGGAGGCATTCAGCTACATCATCCATTAGATCGGCCACTCCGAGCCCACCATGTAGCGCAGATATTGTATAAAGAGGTTCAATCCCCAATCGGTAGAAATCATAGGACAGACCTTCCTGTTTCAGGCCATCTATTTTATTAACGGCGAAAAAGACAGGCTTTCTGGTATTTCTAAGGATACCGGCAACCTCTATGTCTGAAGGAGTTAGTCCTTCTTTCCCATCCATCAGGAAAATTATTGCATTCGCTTCCTCTATGGCAAGGGTTGTCTGTTCACGCATTTGCACCAGCATCCTTTCCTCGGAAACAGGTTCAAATCCGCCGGTGTCAATAAGCGCAAATTGTTTGTCATTCCAGGAAGAATCGGCGTAATTTCTGTCGCGTGTAGCCCCGGGCTGGTCAATTACGATGGCTTTTTTATTTTCGGAAAGACGATTAAAGAGGGTGGATTTTCCCACGTTCGGTCGTCCAACGATGGCGATTATTGGTTTCATATTTATCTCGTGGTTAGTTTATCGTTTATCGGTTATCGTGGTTCGTTTATCATGTCTCGGTTATCGTTTTTCGATTAACGATCTCCGATACCCGATCCGCGAGCTACGATTTTGTTCTGTATCCAAATTCCCTGAGAGTCCTTTCATCTCGAGTCCAGTCTTTTTTTACCTTGACAAATAACTCCAGGTATATTCTCGTGCCGAAAAATTTTTCCATTTCCAGCCGCGCCTGTGTTCCGATTTCTTTTAACATACTTCCTTTTTTCCCGATAATAATACCCTTTTGCGAATTTTTTTCCACATTAATAGTTGCCCTCATATGGATCAGATTTTTTCTTTCATCTTCCTTGAAAGATTCCAGAAGAACGGCTGTCGAATACGGTATTTCCTGGTGCGTCAGGAGCATTACTTTCTCCCTGATTATTTCTGCGGCAAGGAATCTTTCAGAACTGTCCGTAAACATATCGTCGGGAAAATATTCGGGACCCTCCGGCAGGATGTTCCATATCACGTCAAGGAGGGTTTCCACATTATACCCCGTGAGGGCAGACAAAGGAATAATTTCTTTAAACGGGTAAAGGTGCCTCAATTCATCAATAAGGGGGAGAAGTTTTTCCCTTTGCAAAATGTCAATCTTGTTTATTAACAGGATGACAGGAACCTGTATGTTTTGCAACGATTTAATAATACTAGAATCATCCTCGCCAAAGGGTGCATTCGCTTCGACAATAAACAGCAAGATGTCTACATCCGCAAAAGTGCTGACGGCCTCTTTAACCATATATTTGTTCAATGGTGTCTTGGCTTTGTGAATTCCGGGCGTATCGAGAAAGATAATCTGGCCCCTGTCGGTATTCTTGATTCCCATGATTCTGTTTCTTGTCGTTTGAGGTTTATACGTCGTGATGGCTACTTTCTCACCTATGATGTAGTTCAAGAGGGTCGATTTTCCGACGTTGGGTTTTCCTATAATTCCGACAAATCCTGATTTAAACAAAACTACCTCCTAATAAAAATAAGTAATATTCAAATGCCAAAATCCAAATGTCAAATAAATGTCAAAACTCAAAGTTCAAAGCACACTGTGATAATTAACATTTTTGGCATTTGATGGTCTGGATTTGATTTCAACTTTGGATTTTGACATTTGCAATTTTGAGAGTTTGCTTATTTTTCCATTAACCACCAAAGCGAGAGTTCCTCTTTCCTGTTTTGAATCTTCTCTGATCGAAATTCCTGTTACGTCAAAACGTTCTTTTAACGCTGCCATGTTTTGATTTTTCATGCCCCGAAAGTCTGAAACATCCTTTGGATTAAGCGAGAACGTGGCATCTTCCCTGTGAGGCTTTGCCGATTTTAAGAGTTCCGATGCCATATCGAGAAATATTGATCCTTCCACGAGTGATCGGAAAGCAGGGTGGTGAGGGCCCGCAATAATACTTCCTTCCGTTTCCATTTCCCTTGTCATCTGCAGGCCGATCCTTATAACAGGAATATTTGCCATTTCAAATTTTCCGAGGGCATATTTGCATAGCCTGATCGCATCGGCCATGCTCATCGGTTCATATTCTCCCTTTTGATAAGACTTCTCCAGTGCTGTACCCTGAAAGACAATGGTTGGATGAATCCTTGCCATGTGAGGGTGGAGTTTTATGCTTTCTTCTACCGTATATTTGAATCCCTCTTCTGTATCTCCCGGAAGCCCCGCCATAAGGTGAATCCCCGTTTCAAAGCCCTCTTTTTTTAACAGGTCCACGGCATTTCTCACATCGTTCGATGAATGTCCCCTGTTTGAAAGGTTCAAAACTTCATCAACCATGGATTGTGCGCCGATTTCTACAGTTTTGACATGGTATTTCTTTAAAAGTTCTGCACGATCTTCGTCGACATAATCGGGTCTCGTTGATATCCTTATAGAATTTACCAGACCCTTCTGTATGTAAGATTCGGCAAATTCCAGGAGTTCGGTCTGATAATTCCTGTCCATTCCGGTGAAGTTGCCTCCATAAAAAGCAATTTGTATATACTCAGGCTTGTTGAAACTCTTTAAATGCTTATCGACAATTTTCCTGAACAGATCTTCTGTAATCCTGTCGGGGTGATCTCCGGCGGTGATTCTCTCGTTGCAGTAAACGCACCGGTTAGGGCATCCCTTATAAATAACAAATATGGGTATGATCTTTTGAACCATTCGTGATTCCTTACAGTTTTTGCCGAAAATTACGATTTCTCATCGTCAATCATTTCCAGCTCTTCCAGGGCCTCTTTTGCCGCTTCCTGCTCGGCTTCCTTCTTGCTTTTTCCCGTACCGACAGCTGTTATGATGTTTGAAATGGAAACCTGTATCTGGAAGATTTTATCGTGGTCAGGGCCGTATTCGTGGATCAGATTGTACTTTGGTATGACTTTAAATTTGCCCTGACTTATTTCCTGGAGAGAGGTCTTATAGTCATGATAAAAAGGATCTTCCATCCATTCATTGATTAAGGGATGAAATACCTCATTGATAAATAAACGGGTCTTTTCATATCCTCCGTCAAGATAAATTGCAGCGATAATGGCCTCAATTGTATTTGCCAGGATAGAATTTTTGGTCCTCCCGCCTGAACTTTCTTCCCCCTTTCCGAGGAGGAGATAGTCACCAATATGGAATATTTTTGCCAGTTTCGCGAGTGGCTGCTCATTGACGACGGATGCCCTGAGTTTTGAAAGCTGTCCTTCTGAATGTTCGGGGAAACTTTTAATAAGTATGTCAGTGATGCAGAGTTCCAGGACGGCGTCTCCGAGAAATTCCAGCCTTTCATTATCTTTGTAATGTAAGTCCTGGTTTTCGTTTACAAATGATCTGTGGGTAAGGGCATTATCCAGCAAGGCCCTGTCACTGAAAGAGTAGGAAAGGATATCCTCCAGACTTTTAAGATCTTCGCTTCTCTCATCGGGAATTTGTAATTTTTCTTCCAACTATTTTTCCTCCCATTAAACTCTGAGCTGTAACCCCCAGGATATGATTTGCCATAGATAAATTAATGTCCGGGATGAGGACGGGTATATAATTGTCAGAGAAACCTTTCATAGATCCTGTTTCTCTGTCTTTTGTATTCTCAACTAAAACGGAAAGCTCTTTTCCAATAAATCTTCTATTGTACTCTATCCTCTTTCTTTTTCCTATATCTCTTAATATCTTTCCCCGTTCTTTTTTAAGAGATTCCTGTACATGGTCCGGAAGGGTCGATGCCTCCGTGCCGGGACGTTTGGAATAAGGGAAAACATGGAGGTATGCAAGGGGCATGCTTTCAATAAATTCTCTGGTATTTTTGAATTCTTCCTCTCCTTCTCCCGGAAACCCGACCAGAACGTCTATACCTATGGCCATCCCGGGGATGGCATTTATTATTTTTTCTATACGGCTTCTGAATCGGTCTGTGTCATAATTTCTTTTCATTGAATTCAAAATCTTGTTGTCACCGCTCTGCATGGGTATATGAAGGTGCCTGCAGATTATGCTTGAATCCTTGATGTGGGCGATCATCTCATCCGTTACCTCCATCGGTTCGATGGAGCTGATACGCAGTCTTTCAATTGCATTATGATCTTCTATCTTTTTTAAGAGTTCGAGAAGGCTGGTTCCGGGTGAAAGATCATGACCATAATGGCCGAGATGGATTCCTGTCAGAACGATTTCTCTGTAGCCCGAGCTACTCAACTTACAGATTTGCTCCATGACGTCTTCTTCGGGGAGACTCCTGCTTCTGCCCCGCGCGTAAGGGATGATACAGTAGCTGCAGAATGAATTGCAGCCATCCTGGACCTTGAGAAAAGCCCTTGTATGTCCGGGGAATTGAGTGACGGGAAGTCCGGAATATGTTTTTTTCAGGCCTATATCGCTCAAACTGATCCGTGGTTCTTCTCCGGCCATGTCATTAATCATATCAGGAATATTTTCTTTCCCATCCATTCCCGCCACTATCTTCACACCGGGAAGCGCGGCGAGTTCCTGAGGGGCGATCTGCGCGTAACATCCCGTGACAATGATTGACGCCGAAGGGTTTTTTCTGTTTGCCCTCCTGATCAGTTGTCTGGATTGATAATCTGTTTTAGCCGTAATCGTACAGGTATTCACAATATAGATGTCGGCTTCCGAGTTGAAGGGGACAATAGAAAAGCCCCTCCCTTCCAGTTCTTCGATTATTCCCGCAGATTCGTATTGATTGACTTTGCAGCCCAGGGTGGTAATAGCTATTTTAGTCAACGCGAACCCCTTTTTCTATCCATCCCCCGCCGATCAGATAATCACCCTGGTAGAAGACAGCCGCCTGACCGGGGGCCACTGCTTTTTGCGGGGTTTCAAATCGAACGGAAACACTGTTTTTGTCCAAAGCTTTTCCTTCTTCCTGCTCATCCTGAATTGTAATTTCAGACTCAACGCCCCTGTGGCGGTATCTGATGTGAGTTGTAACCTTCAGATCACCGGCAGCAGCGTAATCGGGAGAAATCCAGGAAACATTTCCTGCGATCAATCCGTCAAAGAACTGATCTTCCTCCCTCCCCACGAGTACCTCATTTTTATCTCTTTCAATTTCAAGGACGTAGTAAGGGCGTTCCGAAGCTATGTTGAGCCCCTTCCTCTGGCCGATTGTAACAGAATGAATGCCCCGGTGACTTCCGACGATATTTCCTTTTCTGTCCACAATATTTCCGGGATGGAAAATTGTACTTTTCGTGCAATTTTCAATGAAGCCCCTGTAATTATTATCCGGGATAAAACAGATTTCCTGGCTTTCTCTCTCAGTTAATGATCCGAAACCAAGATCCCGTGCAATATTTTTGATTTCTTCCTTTGTCTTATCCCCATTGGGGAAGATGATTTTTGAAAGCTCTTTTTGCCCAAGCTCAAAGAGGAAATAAGACTGGTCTTTAGTTTTATCCGTACCTTTCTTGAGCCTGAAACCGTTTTCCCCGCCTGTATCTTCGATGCGGGCATAGTGACCCGTGGCAATATAATCGATCCCCCTTTTCTTTGCTTCTTCAAGAAGATATTTAAACTTGATCTTCTTGTTACACACGATACAGGGGTTCGGGGTCCGTGCTGCCAGATATTCTGATATGAAGTAATCAACAATGTATTTTTTGAAAGATTCCGAAATGTCAGCCCTGTGGAGTGGAATCGATAGCCGTTCAGCAACGTTTACAGCATCTTCTTCAGCTCTCGTCGGGAATCCGTTATATATATAGAGGCCTTCAACATGGAAGCCTTTTTCTTTCAGAATCGATGCCGCAACAGCGCTGTCAACGCCGCCGCTTATACCGATAAGTACACTTTTTGTTTTCATGTTGTCCATAGCTCAACTCACAATCTTCAGATATCAAGATCATCGAGAGGGTTTCCTGTTACATCCGGTACTTCACCAAACAGTCCCTGTTTTTAGGTGTTGACATATCTAAGATACCCCTGTTAGATGTTATAGAATAATTGAAGAGAATAGGGCAAGGCAAATTTGCCCGAGAATACATTCAATATCGTTATATCAAGGCAAATTGGCCTGTCAATCAATGGTTCCTCAAGGCGCTTCGCGCCTTGAGGAATGCCGAGTTGCCGGATACCCGGCCGACCGAATGGTTCTCCGGCGCGGAGCGCCTTGCGAACCAATCGTTCGACCGGCAAATTTTCCTGCATAATCGGACGCTGCGCGTCCATTATGCCGCTAAAATTTGCCCGTCAACTCGGCATTGGGCGACGCCCGCGTGATGAACATCCCAGGCATTACATGGAAGGGAGAGAGCATTGATGATGTCGAGGTTCTGCGCGAACTTCCGTCCGGCCTTCTTCGCATCCTCAGTGACGTGAACGGCTTTATTCTTTACGAGGGGTGCCTTCACGTTCGCGGCGCGAGCTTGACGCCTGAATGGCATTCCCTTCGGGCGGCATGGAGAGGCCCGCGAGCGTTTCACAGTCTTTACGATAGCGTCCTGCCTACAGATGTTCCATTTGCTCAAGACCAAATTGGTGATCAGTTTCTGATTCGCGACGGCACTGTTCTCCGGCTGTGTGCCGAGACAGGAGAGGTTGAGGGTCTTACGAATACTCTTGAGGATTTCTTCAGCAGGTTGAGCGGGGACATTGAAGAATTCCTGAATGTTGGCTTGAGTCACACGATGCAGCCGGGACAGCTTTTTCTCGCTTTCCCGCCTTTTTGCTTTCGTGAGTCAGGTGCAGGCGCATCGCTGCGGACTGTCGCGGCTGAAGAGGTCATCCTTTTTCACGCTGATTTGGCGAGGCAGATTCGCGATGTTCCCGATGGTGGACAGGTTGAATTCAAAGTCACACACTGATGATTATGATGTCGCCCAACAAAATCACTGGACCGAACGCGGGCGGGCCGCGTCAGTTGCCCATGCGGACGCCACTGGCCGCCCGCGTCGGTCAGTTATGCCGTTAGATGGCGCAAGTGGAAGTGTTTTCGATATTAGACAACCAATGATGGTTTCTTTCAAATTCAGCACAGGAGGGAGAAAAAATGAAGGGTGCTAATAAATTTGAGTTCATTATCGTTGGATCAGGAGCAGGTGGAGCTACGCTGGCAATGGAGTTATCCAAAAGGGGCAAGCGGGTCCTGATAGTGGAGAGAGGGAATTATGAGGAGAAAATTGGAACCTTTTGGGATTCCCTGCGGTACTTTGATAAGAACAAACTGACGAGGATGCCTCCAAAGGCTAAGGAAGGTGCGATTCTGTTTAGAGCCCTGATGGCTGGGGGGTCTACCGTCGCTTCCAGCGGTTGCGGGGTTCGCTGTCTGGAAGAAGAGCTGGCAGGCTTTGGGATTAATCTCGATGCGGAATTTGCGGAGGCAGAGGGGGAGATGAAGATTGTTCCCTACGATGAGCGACGCTTGTCAAAAGGTTCCAAAAAAATCCTGGAGGCATCCAGAGAGCTGGGTTATCGCATGGAACCAATGCCCAAGTTCATCGATCCTGCAAAATGCAGGCGGTGTGGAGGGTGTAATTTGGGCTGTAAGCACAATGCCAAGTGGACGGCTCTGAATTATTTGGATGAGGCCAAGAGTAACGGAGCCGAAATTACCTATAACACCAGAGTTCAAAAGGTGATAGTGGAGAATGGAAAGGTGAAGGGTATTAGTGGGACAGGACCCGGTGGAAATTTCGAGATCCTGGCAGATGTGGTCATCCTTGCTGCTGGTGGAGTGGGGACACCCGTGATTCTGCTGAAATCGGGAGTTGAGGACGCAGGATCTGGTTTTTTTATGGATCTAATTGTGAACACTTATGGGGTAACTAAAGATCTTAGCCAGACCAATGAGCCGACAATGGCGCTTGTTTATCACGGATTCCACAAGGGCAAGGGTTTCATCTTGACTCCCTTTTTGAATCAATCAAGACTTGTAAGGTACATTGAGTTGGGGGTGAAAGGCATTTTTCTGCCTACAGATCGCTTGCTTGGCATAATGAACAAGATTGCGGATGATCCGGTCGGTCGTGTCTATGCCGATGGAACATTCTCCAAGCCGGTGACTGAGAATGACTGGGCAAGGCTAAGGGAGGGCTCCTCGATATCCAAGGAGATATTAGTCAAAGCAGGCGCAGATAGCAACTCTATTGTAGTCTCGAAGGTGCAGGGCGGTCATCCCGGGGGGACCGCTGCTATTGGCAAAGTCGTGGATAAAGATCTGCAAACCAAGATGGACAACCTTTTCGTTTGTGATGCCAGCGTTTTCCCAACGTCTTCCGGCTTGCCCCAAATTTTTACGATTGTTGCCTTGGCAAAGAGATTAGCGAAGACACTTGCGCCATAATTCATCCAATATGCAGCGATAGCGAAGCGGGTAATAATGGGGTCGGACCAAGACTGTGGAATAATGGGGTCGGACCAAGACAACTAATTGAAATAATATATAAATGTGTCAAAAAAAGGCTTTGTTTTGCCCTTAGAGCCGCAATTTTAGGTCCAAAAAAGTGATTCTAAGGTTTTCAAGGAAGCATCTGAGGAGTCATGGCCCGAGCTAATCGTCATTACATTCCCGGTTGTGTCTGGCATATTACGCA
>CAZGAK010000011.1:0-35050 GCA_964523565.1 uncultured Syntrophaceae bacterium
TTATACTAACTTCTTTGGTTTAGAGAATCAAGTTATGATTAATGCCGGTCTGATCCGCCACATCAGGAGTTGTTTTGGTATAATCCCTGTGATATAAAGCCTGCAAGAAAATTAAAGATTGTTGAGAATTGTTTCATTGAAATGAATAGTAACAAGAAAAAACGTTATCTCTTTTATATATTTCCACCAATCGTTTATGCCAGCCTCATATTTATTTTTTCATCAATTTCCCGTTATCCTGAAGAGATTATCTTCATTTTCAGTTTCGATAAGCTTCTTCATTTGATTGAATATTACATGTTCGGTTATTTACTTATGAGGGTATTTGTCACATCACCCATGATGATACTCGCCCGATATCCTGTTATTTTTACTTTCCTCATTGGTATACTTTACGGTTTAAGTGACGAGTGGCACCAATCGTTTGTTTCCGGAAGATGTTCATCTTTATATGATGTCATCTTTGATTCCTTCGGGGTAGCATGTGCAGCATTTACATATTGGTCTGTTAGATATAAATTGCCTGTTGTTCAGAGCATTGAAGAGAGAATAGAGCAGATTTAACCGATGAAAAATCAACTTTTGATTACCATAGATGGCCCCGCCGCTGCGGGGAAAAGCACGGTCAGCAAGGCGCTGTCTAAAAGGATTTCATATGCCTGTTTAGATACTGGCGCACTTTACAGGGCCATTGCCTATAAAGTTTCAGAACAGGAGATATCTCCCGATAACGAGCGGCTTCTTTCGGAATTGTGTGAGAAAGTTAAAATTTCTCTCAAAAAAATCGGCAGAGACATGAAGGTCTTTGTAGATGAAGAAGATGCAACAGAGAAAATCAGAACGGAGGAGATAGGTCTTCTTGCATCAAAGGTTTCTGCGGTTCCTGCTGTCAGGAGGGCTCTCCTTTCCATACAGAGGAAAGCGGGTGAGAGGGGGGGTATTATTGCCGAAGGCAGAGATATGGGAACAGTCGTTTTCCCGTATGCGGATATAAAATTTTTTCTCGATGCAGACATACCGGAACGGGCAAGAAGGAGATACCTGGAACTTCTGGAAAAAGGAAGTAACGCTGATTTTGAAGAGGTGAAGATTAGTTTAATAAAAAGAGATCAGCAGGATACGGCAAGGAACATATCACCTCTCAGACCATCTGAGGATTCTATTATCATTGATACCACTTCTTTGAGGGTTGAAGAAGTCGTTGAAAAAATGGTGGGGATAATCGAAGGATTTTTAAAGCCAATCACGAAAACAGGAAAGAATAGGATGTGACCCCCCTGCCTCCGGGTTAGCGGTTTGCTTTTCGTATATTCAATACGTCCTGAGCAACGATCCACTTACAGATATTGGATGAACCCTCAACCATAGCATACGTAGGTGCATCTCTATAATAGCGGGCTATCGAATACTCGGTGGAGTAACCATAGGCTCCCAGGATACGCATTGCATATTGGGAGCACTTGTATGCCAGCTCACCTGCGAGATACTTGGCCTGAGCCACTTCGAGATTGTTACCCAAGTTGCCCTGATCTTTCTGCCATGCCGCTTTATAAACAAGCATCCTTGCTGCCTCGATATCGCACGACATCTGAGCGATCAAATCCTGATTCATCTGAAAATGGCCGATGGGCTTCCCAAATTGTTCCCGCTCCTGGCAATATTTAGTTGCCGTATCAAAACAGGCCTGTGCCAGACCAACACCGCCAGCAGCAGCGGAAAGACGGGTCTGCGACAGCGAGCCAAAAACAATCTTAGTGCCGTCACCAGGATTGCCAAGAATATTTTCCTTGGGAATCCTGGTATTTTCCAGAATAATCTCACCGGTTGGCGAGGAACGGGAACCTAATTTATCAAGATCCGTAACGGTAATCCCGTTGAAGTTATCAAGTTCTACGATAAAAGCGGAAAGTTCTTTCCCTTCCCTGGAACGATCAGTATAAGCGTAATAGATATTAATACCACCAACTGTGGCATTTGATATCCAGGTTTTTGTTCCGTTAAGGAGCCAGTGATCTCCTTTATCTTCAGCTGTAGATGTTATTGCCATGACATCAGACCCGGCTTGAGGCTCGGTAATCGCAAAGGCTCCCAAAGTCTCGGCGCTGACCAGCTCAGGAATATATTTTTTCTTTAATTCTTCAGTGCCATAACGGTAAATGGTGAAAGCACAGCCAAGCTCCTGCATGTTGATCTGCACCCTGAGCGAACTGGAAGCACGGGCAATTTCCTCCGTTATAATCATGGCTGCAAGCCAGCCCATATTGTTTCCTCCGTATTCCTCAGGAATAACCGTGCCGAAAAAACCCAGTTCACCCATTGGCTTTACTACTTCTTCATATGGGAAGTAATGATTCTCATCCCATTCATCAGCGAAGGGGGCAATCTTGTCGGCTGCAAAATTACGCACCGTGTCTCTGAGCATGATAAGTTCTTCACTCAGTCCAAAATCCATAAGCATTCTCCTTTATAGACATCTTTTTTGTTGTCCCATTTGGGGAACAGAAGAAAAACCCGTGCCTTCAGTTGGAAAATCGAAAATCGGATAACGAATAACGTTTTGCGAATTCCGAATTCTGAATTTTATGATCTTTAGAGACTTTCTCCGATAAGCTGTTGTAACATCTCGTTCGGGCCGAGATATATCTGTACTATTTTTGCATCTCTCATATATTTTTCCACAGGATACTCCTTGGAATATCCATAAGAGCCCATAAGCTGAACACAGTTCGTCGTAACTTCCATGCCTACATTTGTTCCGAAAACCTTGGCCATATCGGAATACGCTGCCCTGTTCGGGTCTTTCATTCTAAGAGACCACGATGCCCTGTAGACGAGCAGTCTCGCTGCATCGATCTTTGTTGCCATATCTGCAAACATAGCGGAAATCAGGCTGTGTTTGACAAGAGCCTTCCCACCTACGATCCTTTTTTTGCAGTATTCCAGTGCGTACTCAAATGCCCCTCTCGCCATCCCGACAGAAATCATCCCCGCACCCAATCTGTTATAGGCCACGGTCCTCTGGAGCAACCTGTGACCATCGCCTATTTTGCCAAGAAGGTTACTCTTGGGGACGCGAACATCTTCAAAAATAACTTCGCGGTTCTGATCTTCGGGCATTCCCATTTTTCTCTCAATTTTTCCGAATGAAAGACCCGGTGTGTCTTCCTCCACAACAAGTATGCATGAACCCTTGTCCTCCAATTTCGGATCGGTTGTGGCTACCACAATATAGTGAGAGGCGATACCTGCATTGCTTGGCCATATCTTTAAACCATTTATGATATAGTCATCTCCATCTTCTTTAACTATTGTTTTAACTGTTTTTAATCGCATTCTGGGATCTTCTATGTCCGCCCCCGATGCAGGTTCGGTCATGCAGATACAGCCCAGATTAACCGCTTCCCTCGATGCCAGAGGCTTGAGGAAACGTTCCCTCTGTTCCTCGTTGGCGGCTATTATGACAGGAGTCTGCGCAAACCAGGTATCACTGATAACACATGCCATACCGCCGTTTACGGCGGCGAGTTCTTCTATGACCGCCATTATGGTCATACCGTCGGCCCCTGAGCCTCCGTACTTGGGGTCAATAGTTAATCCCATAAAACCCAACTCGGCGGCCTTCTTCAATACCTGGTTCATATACTTGTGTGTTGCCCAGTCATCATCAAACTTATCATTTAATGGTTTTACCTCGTTTTCGGCAAATTTTCTTGCCATCTCTTGAAAACGTTTTCTCTCATCTGAAAGTTCAAAATTGTACATCTTATCCCCTCCTTGTTTGTGTTTTTTAATTTTGGATTTAAAATTTGTTTTTAATTTCGGATTTTGTGCTTCGAGTTTTATAATCTTTAGCCAGTTTTCAGCAGTAAACCAGTCTCCACCGCCTTGCAGGTGGTGGAGACTTTACTGAATGATAATGATATCAGGTTATGTAGGGCCTGATACAGTAAGATTCTTCTACAAATTCAGGGTTTATTAGCTTGAAATTTCATTGTCACTGTGTTACTTGACCTCTATTCATCGCAGATTATACAAAAATGTCAGGGGGTAGTCAATTAATGGTTAACGAAGATAACGTAAACATTGAAAAAGAAGAACAGAAACAATCAGTGGAAGGCGATTCTTCACTGGAAAATAAAGGGGGTGAGGAAGAAACGCATCAACCAGAAGAATCTCTGAGTTTTGTTGATCTCTACGAACAAAGCTTGCCGGATGTGCCGTATGGAGAGGTTCTTATCGGGACGGTCGTGCAGATAAATGATGATGTAGTCATGGTTGACGTTGGTTATAAAACGGAAGGGCAGGTGCGCGTAGCCGAATTGCAAGATATAGATGGAAACATGACCGTTTCTGTGGGTGATGAAATAGAAGTCGTTGTAAACAGTAAGAAAGAGGACAGTTTAATACTTTCCCGGAATAAAGCAGTTAGTGCTAAGGTGTGGAATGATGTAAAGACCGCCTGTGAGACAAGTTGTACGATGCAGGGGAGTGTTTTGGAAAGGGTTAAGGGGGGTTTTTCTGTTGATATCGGAATACTGGCATTCCTTCCAGGTTCCCAGGTCGATACCCGTCCTGTCAAAGATTATGATAAATACATAGGTCAGACTCTTGATTTTCATGTTCTCAAGTATGACAGAAAAAGAAATAATGTAGTGTTGTCAAGAAAAACCGTATTGGATCTTGAAAGGCAAGAAGAAAAAGAAAAAACTCTCGCAAATATTGAAGAGGGAAAAATAATAGAAGGTGTCGTAAAGAATATAACAGATTACGGCCTCTTTATTGATTTGGGCGGTATAGACGGACTGTTACATGTTACTGATATATCGTGGGGGAGGATAAAACATCCTTCAGAGAATTTTTCCAGGGGCGACACATTAGCAGTAAAGATTCTCACCTTCGATAGAGAAAAAGAACGCGTATCCCTGGGACTAAAGCAAATGACTGAAAATCCATGGGATAATATTATAAACAGGTACTCTATTGATTCTGTTGTAGGGGGCAGTGTCGTAAACATTATGGATTACGGTGCATTTGTTGAGCTTGAACCCGGCGTAGAGGGACTTGTGCATATTTCCGAAATGTTCTGGACAAAAAAGATGAAACATCCCTCTAAGCTTATATCGATTGGTGACATTGTAAGCGTTAAAGTACTCGATATCGATCCTGAAAATAAAAGAATTTCTCTTGGCCTGAAACAGACCATGCCGAATCCGTGGGAAGCCCTGGCTGAAAAATATCCTCCGGGAAGTATGGTAAAAGGAAAGATAAGAAATGTTACCGATTTTGGAATATTTGTGGGGATCGAGAACGAAATAGACGGATTGATTCATGTCTCGGATATATCATGGAGGAAAAGGGTAAAGCACCCTGCCGAGTTGTACAAAAAAGGTGATGAAATTGATGCTGTTGTCTTAAATATAGATGCGGAAAGCGAAAAGTTCTCTTTAGGGATCAAACAGCTTGAGAATAACCCCTGGGATGAGCTCAGTTTAAAGTATGGTGTGGGTTCAACAATATCTGGAAAAGTGACGAATGTTACAGACTTTGGTGTGTTTGTTGAAATTGAAGAAGGAATTGAAGGATTGGTCCATGTTTCTGAATTAAGCCAGAAAAGAGTCAACTCTGCGAAAGATTTGTATTCAATTGGTGATATGGTAACGGCCGTTATAAAGAATATTGACTCTGCAAACAGAAAGCTTGGCTTGAGTATCAAGGACCATGAATCAACTTCTGAAGAATCGTCGTTGAAGCAGTATGTAAACAACACGGAAAAAGTTACTTCCAGTCTCGGGAAGGCTCTGGCTGGTCTTAAACTCTACGATCTTTAAAGGGAAAAATAACGACCAATGAGAAAACACCCTATCATCTTTGGGCTACTGCTGTTGGTCATCACAGGGGTCCTGTTTTTCCTTGTCATGTATGTTATAACTTTCCTGTCTGGAGAAAGAAATATCATTTCCCTGAAGGATAAAGTAGGAGTTGTGATATTAAAGGGCGTGATAAATAAATCCAAAGAAATTGTGGACCAACTGGACAAGTACTATCAAGATGACGATATTAAAGCAGTTGTCGTGAGAATAGATTCCCCCGGAGGTGCGGTAGTACCTTCTCAGGAGATATATGATAAAATTGTTCAATTGAAAAAGAAGAAAAAGGTGGTAGTCTCAATGGGATCGGTAGCTGCATCGGGTGGCTACTATGTCGCCTGCGCTGCCGATAAGATTGTTGCCAATCCGGGTACCATAACAGGCAGCATTGGTGTCATTATACAGTTTCCTCAGATGGAAGAATTACTGAAAAAGATAGGCCTGAAATCGACCGTTATAAAAAGCGGAAAGTACAAGGATGTGGGTTCTCCTTCGAGAGAGATGACGTCTGATGAAAAGATATTGTTGCAGGGAGTGGTTGACGATATTTATGATCAATTCATTGAAGTCGTTTCATTCAGCAGGAATATATCGAAAAAAAAGATTGAAGATATTGCCGATGGAAGGATTTTTAGCGGCAGACAGGCCCTTGATTTAAGTCTTGTTGACTACCTGGGCAATATGGAGTACACGATTGATCTCGCAGCCCAACTTTCCGGTATAAAGGGAAAACCCCAGGTTATTTATCCAAAAGAAAAACGTTCAGGTCTGCTTCGATATATTATCCAGGAAATGGTTTCCGCTGTTTCAGATGAATTCAGGGGAGAAGAAACGGGAATTCAGTATATCTATATAAACTAAACGTGTAATTATGACAAAAAAAGACTTGATCGACAGATTACAGGAAAAACTGCATAACTATTCGAAGAAGGATCTGGAATATGTAGTAAGTATAATATTCGATGGCATGAAAGATGCGTTGAAGAAAGGTAACAGGATAGAAATCAGAGGATTCGGAAATTTTACGGTAAGGACAAGAAAATCCCGAATGGCAAGGAATCCAAAAACAGGCGCGTCGATTCACATTGCGGAGAGTAAAGTTCCCTTCTTCAAGGTGGGTAAGGAACTAAAAAAGATGGTGGATAATCCATCATAGTCAGGATGAAGGTGAGACCTTTGAAAAATGTTCAATTTCGTTCAAGTTCAAGGAAGGCGAAAATTTTAACCGCAGGAATACATTGAGTATTTTGAGGATTAAAATTTGAGCCTGACGCAGAAATTGGGTGAAAGGGGGCGTCTTGCAAAGGTCTCAAAAAACGTGCACTTATGAACTATAATACTATCAAAATAACAAAAGAAGAGGGATATGCGATTATCACGTTAAATCGTCCCAGAGATATGAATGCCCTTTCAAAAGAGATGAGAAATGAACTGGAAGATTGTTTTAACCAGTTTGAAAAGGACGATTTTGTTCGGGCTGTGATACTGACCGGGGGTGATTATATATTCTCTGCCGGTATGGATATCAAAGAGATGTCTGCGTTATCTGATGGGGAGATAGATGATTATTTTGGATCTATGATCACCTACTTACAAACTGTATATACATTTAAGAAGCCCGTCATCGCAGCCGTCAGCGGAATAGCCCTTGGGGGGGGATTTAATCTGGCTACCGTGTGCGATATTATTATAGCCTCTGAAACAGCCATATTCGGCCATCCTGAATTGAAGTTTGGATTAAACCCTCTTTTTGATCCTTTAAGGCGTATTGTGGGGATGTCAAAGGCAAAGGAGATTGCCATGCTCGGGGAGCCTGTTGCGGCACAGGAGGCCTTGAGAATTGGTCTTGTGAATAAAGTTGCGTCTCCTGACAGATTTTTGGAAGAGGCAAAAATTATTGCAGGAGAACTTTCCAAAAGATCAGCCAAGGCAGTCGAAGCGGTCAAAAGAATATCAGATATTGTTCCCCGCCTTGATAAAAGCACTGCTCTTGAACATGAGTTTGAGATATCGGCACTCCTTTTTTCGAGATCCGAAAGAAAAGAACAAATGAAAGGTTTTATCGAAGAATTAAAAAAACGGAAGAAAAAATAACTTTGTCTTCCGTTTTCTGTCGCCCACATGTTGTTGGCTTAATTCTTATTCTTCACCGTAATCCGGTTTGGCAAAATCCCTCAATTGATCTCTTCTTTTTTTATGCTGCAATTTCCTCAGGGCCTTTGCCTCTATTTGTCTTATCCTTTCCCGGGTTACTCCCATCATTTCCCCCACCTCTTCAAGTGTAAAGGGCCCGTAATTACAGGCTACCCAGGTACAGTTACAAAATATTTCGTTATTTAACCACCATTCACAGACTTTATCGTCACAGGGTTCGATAATGTAAATATTTAACTTCTTGCATTTATATAAATCGGCCAACGGGTATTACCCCCTTCTTTATTTCTACTCTGCTTATTCTAAGTTCTAAATTCGATTTGTCAACAAAAAACAGTTTTTATTTGTCCGATCAGGATTACCCCTGCTTTCAAAAGCAATACGCTATAATCATCGCATTCTGAAACTTGTCAGGAGTGTTTACCTGACTTCTCCGATAATAATCTTCCGGTGAGAAATTCGGGAGGCTAAAAAACCGGATCCCAGAAGTGCGGTACTGTATCCAATAGAAATAAGCAAAAAGAGACTTCCCGCTTCTCCATGAGTTATTCCAAGATCATTCTCGATTGTGGGCATCAAAGGTGCCAGGATAATTCTGGAAAGGAAGTTCAAAAGGAAAATCCCTGTTAAAAAAAACACGGGTCCTAATTGTGATATAAATGATGGATGGGAATTGTTTTTATTTGTCAAAACGTTGTCGGTTTACCTTGCTGGTGGAGTTTTTGAACGTTTGAAATAATCGGAAAGTATTTTTCTGTGATCAAACATAATTGGATCGGGAAGATTATCCTTCGTGAATATACCGATTTGGGCAGCATCGTCCGCTGCTTGTGGAACACCTTTCCCTTTAGCTATGAAAACAGTGGAAATAGTGTGCTGGCGGGGATCCCTGTCCGGCCTGGAATAGGTGTGCATTTGTTCCACGAGTATCACGTCCAGCGATGTTTCCTCTTTTGCCTCTCTGATTGCCGCATCTTCAAGGGACTCGCCATAATCAACAAAGCCACCTGGAATAGCCCATCCGACAGGATCATTTTTGCGTTTTATCAGGATAATTTTCCCTCCGGCTACCTCAATGATGATGTCAACCGTTGGTGTCGGATTTCGGTAATCTTCGATTTCCGAACCACAATGAGGGCAGATTCTCTTTGTTTTTATAGTCATAAGAGCTCCTCGAAAAGTGGTAATGTAAAAAGAAGAATTTATTTAATTTGAATAACGAGAATATGTCAAGGATGAATATGTCCGGATCGTTTTAAATTCTTGACAATTGAAGGTCATTTCATTAGCCTACATTATTAAATTCTTAAATCCTGATGTTGGGGTGACATATGGTTGGTGTACTGATTATAACACATGGTAACCTTGGAAATGAGCTGATAAATGCAACTGAATTAATACGGGGGGACTTAAAAAATATTCTTGCTATTTCTGTGGATGCGGGAAAGGGAGTTGAGAATTTAACGAAAGAAATTGCTTCGGCCATAAAAAAAGTGGATTCCGGTAAGGGAGTTTTAATTTTAACAGACCTTTTTGGGGGCACCCCTTCGAATATTTCCCTTTCTTTTTTGAAAGAACAGAAAGTTGAGGTAGTAACAGGTGTAAATCTTCCCATGATGCTGAAAATGTCAGAAAGGGGAGAAGAAAAAAACCTGGGAGAATTTGCTGCTCATATAAGGGATTATGGCAAGAAAAACATCTACTTGGCCAGTGAAATATTAAACAGGAAAGCGAATAACAAATAAATGGGGATAGGGAGTCGAATAGCTGCTCATTTTGAGACCTTTGCAGAATGTTCAATTTTGTTCAAGTTCAAGGAAGGCGAAAATTTTAACCACAGGAATATATTAGATATTTCGAGGATTAAATTTTGAGCCTGACGCAGAAATTGGTCAAAAGGGGACGTTATGCAAAGGTCTCATTTTGTGATTTCGGCTCTTTTTTTATGTAGTTCTTAATATGGATGCCACCTTCGTAAGAGTTGATAGCAGGCTTGTTCACGGACAGATATTGGAGGGATGGGTTCCCTTCATAAATGCATCACGTATAGTGGTTGTCAATGATGAAGTTGCGGACGATTTATTTAGAGAAACGGTCATCAGAATGGCTGTTCCTCATGATATTGAAGTGCTTATATACAGTGTCGAGGCATTTTCGAAAGAGTATACTTATAAGGAGGGTGATGAAAAAAGGACAATAATCCTGTTTAGTGATGTCTGTGATTCTCTGAAGGCATATAATTCCGGTTTTCGGTTTGATCAATTAAATATAGGTAATGTCCACTGCGAGGAAGGAAGAATTTGCTGTGCCGCTTCAGTATTTTTAAACAAGGAAGATGTAATGGATATCATGTCCCTTATAGATTTCGGAGTAAAAGTGGAATTGAGGAGTGTGCCGAGAGATAAGTCTGCAGATTTCCTTGATGTAATGAAAGGAATAACGTTCTAAATGATAGGTACAACGTAAGAAGGTCATGCTGATCGAATCGGCCATAGTAGCTCTCGCAGGTGGAATCATATGTCTCGACAGGGTACTTTTACAGGTCATGATTTCAAGACCTGTTGTTGCCGGTCCCCTTACAGGGTTTATCCTTGGTGATCCGTACACGGGTCTTATTATTGGAGCCTTTATCGAATTGTTGTGGATTGATAGATCGCCTATAGGAGTCTATATTCCCCCAAATGATTCTGCAGTTGCAATTATTGTAACGGGGTGTTCCATATTGGTCGGAAGAGAGCTTGGACACCTGTCCCGGGAATTAGTGGCACTGTCCATACTGATATTCATACCGTGCGGTATTCTTGGCCAGAAAATAGATGTCTGGATAGCGAGATCGAACGATACATTGTCGCAGCGGGCCATGGAAGACGCAAAAAGGGGAAATCTCAGCGGAATTTCCCGTAAACATGTTTTTGGATCGGTAAAGACTTTTTTTAGTACCATTGCCTTAATCTTCATTTCATTAATCTGTGGAGTACAAATCCTTCTATGGATATTCCCGCTCATTCCAGAGAATATATTGAAGGCTTTTTCATATGTATATTTTTTTCTTCCTGTTATAGGCATTGCCGTGGCACTTAACACGATAAAGTTGCGTGGAATAATTCCCGTTTTCGCCGGGATTTTCTTGATAGGTGCCCTCCTTATTGAAGTATTATAGTCAGACGAGGGGTATAAGGTGAGGCCTTTGCAGAATGTTCAATTTTGTTCAAGTTCAAGGAAGACTAAAATTTTAACCACAGGAATATATTGGATATTTCGAGGATTAAAATTTGAGCCTGACGCAGAAATTGGTCAAAATGGGACGTTATGAAAAGGTCTCAAGGTGAGGCCGTAGAAGTAAAAAGGAATGCCGGAGTAATGGAGATTGGAAGAACCATTTACAAAATATTGTCCGAGCCTGTTGAAATACGCGAAATGAAAGTTGATGATCTCCCCGGGGTTCTGTCTATTGAAAGGGTTTCGTTTCGAACACCGTGGTCTGAGTCTATATTTAAGGAAGAATTATCCTCTTCCCTTTGCCGTAGTCTGGTTGCAACCGTAGGAGGGGAGATCGCAGGCTATATTAATTTTGCAATTGTATCAGATGAAGTCCATCTGAGAAATGTTTCTGTACATAAGGCCTTTAGAAAGTGCGGGATAGCTTCAAAATTGCTCTCTGAGATGATAAGGATTTCTTCTGAGGCTGGAGTGCTGTGGTCTACACTGGAGGTAAGGAGGTCAAATACAGAGGCAATAAAATTATACGAGAATTTTGGCTTTGAGATTAAGGGCGTGAGACCGTCTTACTATAGCGATACCCGGGAGGATGCCATCATTATGTGGGCGGATTTAAGAAATTTGGGTGACCTCACCTTGAATGGGTGACCCCAGCAGTTGCGAACGGACACTTTTATGGAATCTAATAAATCGATCATTACCGGGAAAATCCTTGCCAATCGTGAAGTTGCGAAAGATCATTTTGTTATGTCTTTGGCAGTGCCGGATGATTTTGAGGAGGCTTTGCCCGGTCAATTTATTATGCTCAGAGTTAAGGGGATGGAATTTCCATTTCTGGCAAGACCATTCAGTATTTATTCGATATACTCTCTACAGAAAATGATAATTATAGAGATCCTGTATCAGGTTGTCGGTAAGGGGACGATTATACTTTCGAGGCTGGGGAAAGATGATGAATTGAATATATTGGGTCCGCTGGGCAGGGGGTTTGATATTGTCACGGATCGTAAAAAGATAGCCATCGTTGCTGGAGGAATAGGTGTGGCGCCGCTTTCTTTCCTTGCGGAATATTTAGGAAGGCAAGCAGCCGGTTTTCAAGAGGATCGGGAAACCGTATGTTATATGGGCGCTCAGACGTCGGAAATGCTTGTTGATAGAAGAAAATTGGAAGATGTATGTTCCAGGGTGATGGTAAGTACCGATGATGGTAGTGATGGTTATCATGGTCCTGTGACAGATCTCTTTAAAGAAGATATCCGTTCTTATAAATATGACGATTTGATGGTATATTCCTGTGGCCCATATCCGATGATGAAAAGAATGGCGGAAATATTGAAAGAACATTCTATTCCCTGTCAGGTTTCAATGGAGGAAAGAATGGCATGCGGTGTTGGTGCGTGCCTCGGCTGTGCCGTGAGGACAGGCACACAAAAAGGAGACCCTCCATATATGAGAGTGTGCAAGGACGGTCCCGTTTTTGATATTGATACCATAACCTGGAGATAATGTGGAAAACATCAATATTCCCATAATGGAAGTCAATGTAGGTGGTCTTGAACTCAAGAATCCCATCATGACAGCTTCCGGGACATTTGGTTACGGTGAGGAATATTCCCCGTATGTAGATCTTAACAGGTTAGGTGCTTTAATCGTAAAGGGTTTATCTCTTGAGCCGAAGGAAGGCAACCCGCCGCCCAGGATTATTGAAACAACAGCAGGCATGCTGAATGCCGTGGGTCTTGAAAATGTCGGGATCAGGGCTTTTATCGAAGAAAAACTTCCTTTTTTGAGACAATTCGATGTCCCCGTGATCGTAAATGTGTTCGGTGAGACTATTGAAGAATATACAAAAGTTGCAGAGATTTTAAGCGATGTGGAAGGAATAGCAGGGCTTGAGATTAACATTTCATGTCCCAATGTAAAGGCAGGGGGGATTGAATTTGGCGCCGATCCGGATCTGGCCTATGAGGTGACACATAGTGTAAAAAGTGTTACCCACATTCCTGTTATTGTCAAGTTAACGCCAAATGTAACGGATATAACCAGTATCGCGAAGCGGGTTGAAGAGGCCGGGGCAGATGCGATATCCCTAATCAATACGTTAAAAGGGATGTCCGTAGATATTGAGAAGAGGGTGCCTCATTTGGAAAATATTACCGGGGGATTGTCCGGACCGGGGATAAAACCGGTGGCCCTGAGAATGGTGTGGGAGGTGACGCGGGAAGTATCCATACCCGTTATAGGCGTCGGCGGCATTATGAATGCTCGAGATGCCCTTGAATTTATTATTGTTGGTGCAAAGGCGGTTCAGATCGGAACAGCGAATTTTGTTAATCCCCGTGCCACCATAGACATACTTGAAGGAATAGAACAATATATGGGGGAAAATGGCATTTCTGATATAAACGATTTGATAGGAACAATAATTACTGAATAGAGGTGTTGGGCGTGAAAAAAGCAGGAAAAATTGCCGACGGCATATATATCATAGGGGGGCCGGATATTTCACACCCGTCTGATGCCACTTCATTTGTTATAGATTTTGGCGATGAACTGGTTATGATCGATTCAGGTGCCGGTAACAGCTCTAAAATCCTGGTGCAAAATATCGAAAAAGCAGGCCTTAATCCACACGATATCTCAACACTTATTCTGACACACTGCCACATTGATCACATCGGCTCGGCGCCTTACTTTAAAAAGAATTTTAACTGTGATCTTGTTGTCCATGACCTTGATGCCGGTGCCATCGAAAGCGGAGACCCAATATTGACTGCGGCAAACTGGTATGAGACTGAGTTTCCACCAACCCCGGTGGACAGAAGGCTTACAGGAGATCATGAGATATTAAAATTTGGAGACGAGAAGCTGCACTGCCTTCACACACCGGGACACACGCCCGGTTCCATATCCGTATATATTAACAGGGGAGGAACGCGAATACTCTTCGGGCAGGATATTCATGGGCCGTTCCTGCCCAGCTTCGGGTCTGACATTGAAGAATGGAAAAAATCTATGAAGAAGCTGCTTGATCTTGAGGCCGATATACTTTGTGAGGGACACTTCGGCATTTATCGATCGAAAGAAAGTGTGAAAGAATATATCAAGAGTTATTTAAGAATGTATTAGAGAAAAGAGCAAAATAAATTTCGGTATTGAAGTAAACCTTACGGCGTCATTTGTAAATATTTTCATAACGAGATAGTATTGCAAGCGAAATATACATTTTTAACCCCTTAAGTCAACGACATTGATCTTACACTACCATAGTTGGTTCTATTTCATAGCTATTCGCCCACCATTTCATGAAAGTGCACTTTTGATTCTTATCTAACAAGGGGTCAATTTTCCTTGACATACAAGAGCTCTATTCATATACTTTCTCCCCTCAGAAGCAGAAGCAATGTCTTATCAAAAGGGGCACTTTACCCGAGCGATGTCTCGGAAAAAGCATTGTGTTTTATCTATTAAACCCCTGTCACAAAAAACAAGAAGATCTTTTGACAAGTCTGTAGATCGGTGTTAGATGGACTCCTTCGGGGTTATTGGTACCAGTAGTTTTTTCATATTTTGGGTTGCAGGCATAGCTTGCCTTAGTATATTTGATGTTAAACTGGAGGAAAGATCATTATGATTGAAGGCCTTGACTACTCAGTCTGGAAGAAGGATAATAAATCGATTCTTGAGAACTTTTCTCATAAGAAAGTCCTCGTCACTTATTCAGGAGGAAAGGATTCTTCTGTTATTCTACATTTTCTTCAGAAGGCGGCTGAAGATTTCGGGTTCCGATTCGAAGTACATGCTGCACTTTTTCCACATCATGTGCTGACTAAGATGGAAGTATCAAAACTCAATGGATACTGGAATAAGAGGGATGTTGACATTAAATGGCACGATGTTTCTGTTCCTGATGAGCAATTAGAACAAGCATTGCGTGGTGGTGTCAATCCCTGTTTGATCTGCAAGCAGTCAAAGAAAAAGGAAATTTTAAATAATTTTATACAATCAAATCCTCAGTGGGAGAATCTCGTAGTCATCATGAGTTATTCTCTCTGGGATCTTGTCAGTGCAACAGTTGAACAGTTATTGGGGGCAGTTTACTGTAATTCTGAGCATACAGATTTAAGTCAAAAGGATAATTCAGAAGAACGCTTTCTGGAAACATTTCAGCGTTTCTATCCACTCTTGAAGTTGAAAAATGGGTTGACGATATTCAAACCACTAATCCGATATAACGATCAGGAGATTAACGACGTAGTCTCTAGAAATGAAATTCCTTTAGCAGACAAGTCATGTAGATACAAAGCATATAGTCCAAAACGGTTGTTTAAAGAGTATTACGATGCGAACAACCTGCGGTTTGAATTCGAAAAGGTTCTTGATTTTACCAGGAAGACATTCAGTTTTCCTGAGATTTCCCAATTTGAAGATCTTGAAGTGGAAGAGTATGTAATTAAAATGCTCTAATAACCCCAAGAGTCCCAAGGCCTTGTTGCTTTTTGAAGAAATGCTTTTCCCAATGTCAAAAGGAGAAGAAAATGTCCGATCATTCCTATTTCATGGATGGTAAAGGTGCAGAAAACATGAGAGATGAGTCCATTCGCTTGGATCTCAAGACAAACCCTGAGACTATCAAAAAGCAGGCCATATGGGCTGGTTTGAAACCGGGTATGCGAGTTGCTGATATGGGATGTGGCCCCGGTAAAACCACATTTCATTTGAATCAATTGGTTCAACCGGGAGGGTCAGTGTTAGGTCTTGATATATCTCAAGAACGAATTCGGTATGCGGAATCCAATTACAAAGAATCTGGTGTGGAATATCGGCTCGGGGACATCCGAGAACCGCTTAAGTATCTTGGACTATTTGATTTTGTCTGGGTCCGATTTGTGCTCGAATTCTACGGTTCAACCAGCTTCGATATTGTAAAAAACCTATCCTCACTATTGAAACCGGGAGGAATTCTCTGCCTCATCGATTTGGACTACAATTGCTTAACCCATTATGGCATTTCCGAAAAACTGGAGAAAGGCATTCGTGGAATCATGCAGACCCTTCAAGAGGTAAGTGACTTTGATGCTTATGCCGGGCGCAAACTCTATTCTTACCTCTATGATCTGGGATATCGGGAAGTCGAAATAGATGTATCAGTACATCACCTGATTTATGGACAAATCAACAAGATAGATGCGTATAATTGGGGAAAAAAGCTTGAAATTGCGGCTAAAAGCTCAGGCTATAACTTCGACGAGTTTGCAGGCGGATTTGAAGGTTTTCACGAGGAATGTAGCCAATTCTTTGAGGAAGAACGGAGATTTTCCTACACACCTATTATTGCATGTAGGGGTCGTAAGCCTTAATCTCCCCGTCTCTCCCATACAATTACGTGTCATTTAATCCTCTGTAAAGGAAGAAAGCCGGTGTCTAATTGAGCTTTTGATCCAAGATTTTTCTTACCTCTTTTAATAAAGTGGGTAGTTGCATCGGTTTACTGATAAATGCCGCGGCCCCATATTTCAATGTATCTTGCGCTGAAACGCTTGCCGTATAACCACTTGTGATAATAACCTTTACTCCCGGTTTAATTTTGATAAGTTCCAATAAACATTTTTGTCCACCCATGCCGGGCATAATTAAATCCAGCAGGACAAGGTCAATTCTTTCTTGATCATTTTTAAAAATTTCTATGGCCTCTTCACCGCTTTCAGCAGTCAGCGTATCGTAACCAAACTGGTTCAGTATGGCTTCGCCTGTTTCGAGAAGGGATTTTTCATCATCCACTATAAGGATCAGTTCATTACCGGTTGGTAGCTCCTCCTTTGACTCAGGTTTTGATATTTTTTCAGTATCGACCATTTTCATCGACGGGATATATATCTTAAAGGTTGTTCCCATGTTTGGTTTACTTTCGCAGATAATATAACCTCCATGGTTCTTCACGATACCGTAGACAACTGAAAGACCGAGCCCTGTCCCTTTCCCTGCCTCTTTTGTTGTAAAAAAGGGATCAAAAATATGTTCCAATACTTCTTTATCCATGCCGGGACCTGTGTCTGAAATACTCATGAGTACATAATCACCTGCTTTTACACGGAAGTTACCTTTATGGTAATCGTTCGCAATGGTGACGTTTTCTGTCTTTATGGTTAGTCTTCCGCCATCCGGCATTACGTCGTTCGCATTTACAGCCAGATTCATAATAACCTGTCCAATCTGAGAGAGATCTCCATTGATAATGTTTACATGATCAGTTAATTCGAGGTTGACAGTTGTCATTTTGGGCATAGTGTTTTTTAAGAGATCGAATAATTTTTCAATTTCATCGTTCAGGTCAACAAGTGTTAGCTTACTTTCCACCTTACGGCTGAAAATCATGAGTTCTTTAATAAGATCCGTGGATCTCTGGGTTAATTTGTTGATATTGGACAAATACTTCCAGTCCGGATCAGCTTCATTCTTCCTCATCAACAGAAGCTGGTTATAACTGCTGATAGCCTGCATGATGTTATTGAAATCATGAGCAAGACCACCGGTCAGAGTGCCAACGGCTTCCATTTTTGATGCGTGCTGGAGCTGTGCTTCCAGGCTTCGCTGTTCCGTGATATCTTTAAGGATACCAACGATTCCAATGACATTACCTTCCATGTCTATATTCGGAGCGCCATTCATATTGAATATCCGCTCGGAGCCATCCTTATTTAGTAAAATTCCATTGAAATCCTTGATCGTTTCCCTGGTATCTCTAACCCTTTTGAAATGATTTGTATAAGTCTTGATATCTTCTTTTCTTGCAAAGTCTATAAAATATTTTCCAATAACCTCTTCAAGCGTGTGTCCTAATATCTTTTCCCATGAGGGATTAACATAGGCAAAGGATCCATCAGTTCTCAGAGTATAGATAATATCAGGAGCATTTTCACTGAGGGCCCTGAACCTTTCTTCTCTTTCTTGAATCACCTTGTAAGCTCTTGCATTGTTAATGCTGATTCCAATCTGGGGAGCGATCCCCATCAAAAGACTCAAATCGCTCTGGCTGAATGGTTTTTTAGTCTGGACGTTGTCCACCGCTAAAATACCTTCTGATTTTCCTTCATATACTATAGGAACACAGATAAATGAATGGGTGCCCATTTTTTTAGCGAATTCGAGGGTCCTTTTTGAAAGATGCCTTTCGATTTCTTTCACATCATTGACCAGGAAAGGCTTCTTTTCTCTAAAGGCTACAACGAACTCTCCTTTCGAATGAGGATTGTCAAGATGAAAATCCATTTTTTTTAGAAATTCTTCCAGTTCAGGATTGTAACCATAACCGACAGTGTAAATTAGACGGTTCCTTTCCTTGTTGGCAAGCATAATCAGTCCCCGGTCGAAGTCGAGGCGTTTTTCGAGTGTTTCCATGGCATATTTGAGAAGCTTGTCGATATCCAAAATACTGGAGGTGGCCTGACCTATTTCCTGGATTAACAGAGATTCGTTGTAGCGTGTGTTTATTTCTTTTATAAGCAAATCAGCCGCATTGCCTTGACTTTCGATATTGTCGGCTAATTCCTTTCTTTCCAGATGGCTAGAGTAAAAAAAAATGCCTGATAAAAACAAGGCGGATGATAAAACAATGATGATCCAGTGGATAGTGGGTAGGAAGAAAAACAGGGCCGAAAAGGCAAGAACACCAAGAAGTGAGGAATAGATGGCAATTTGTTTACATTTTATGGAAGGTGGTTCATTCCACGTTACGATGTAACGGCAGTATTTGTCACCCCTGTGTATGCAATTAGGCTGTTCAACAACCGCATATTCTTTAGTGAAAATTTGAGCCATAGATTCAAACATCCCAATGCGGTTTTCACATTGGAAGGGTTCTTCTTTTATGCCTGGTTTTAGTGTCGCTGTAATTTCTATCTTATTTGAGGACAGCTTCTTTATCTTGAGGGTTATGTGGCGACTTATATTTGAGGCAACTTTTGCCAGCATCCAATAGGCTATTGATGGTTTAAGGAAGCCCGCAACATATTGACGTAAAATTCCAAATGACTGTGATCTGGCAATATAACGTCCAGCTTCTCGTGCAAGCTTCGGGTTGTTTGTGGTTTTAGCCAAAATCTCGTGAAATCGGTTGTGCTGATGTTGCGTGAGCCAGTGTCCTACATCTTCCAACTCATATTTGGGAATGCCTGCATAGTTGAGGATTTCATCAATATTTATCTCAGGGTACGCATCTTGTATATATTCTATGAAGGTACTTATTATCCTGCTGTTGTAAAGAGGAAGGTTATCCATAACGATTACCTGAATCTCATCCTGAAATTTTTCTCCATGTATTCCAGATATTCTGTTCCATAATGAGGAAGATTTAATATCCAGAGCTGATATTGCGTTTCAAAGGGGATATTCTGGCGTTCAGCATATTCGGAAGGATATATCAGAAGGGGAATATTTTCAGTATTATAGTTACCTGATAATTGGGATATGGCAATGGTAAGTATATCCCATGGCAAAAATTCCGGGTCGGTTACAATAATTTTTATGCCGTTTAAAAGTTCGGATAGATTAAACCCCAGGTCCGATTGATTTACAATAAGAAAAGCTACAGGGTCATCATCGCGGATTAGTGAATATGCCTTTAGTTTTCTTACGAAACCTTGTCTGCTGTAAATTGCTTCAACTGAATCATGGTCTGAATTTTCTTTTCCCAGACCGAGGACATCCATGAGAAGACCGCCGGATTGATATTTATAGAAAAGTCCAAGCTTCCATAGATCTATAGTAGTGCATTCCCGTAAACCCCAGTTTCCGGGAAGTTCTCCGTTGGGTAATTCTTTTGGCAAGACAAGATATGAAAATAGATCGAGAGAGCAACCCTGAGGATTTTCAAGGTGTCTGGCGAAACCGCCGAATACACGATCGATAATTCTATTTTCCGGTCGGAAATAAGTCATTACACAGTCCATCTTTGCCGATGGTAACCTGTAAACACCATTCAGGTAATGGATTATTTGTTTTAATACCATGAACCCGGTCAGTTTACTATCCATTGGTTTTGCAGCAAAATGATGAATCATCCAGGCCCGCTCATAGGCCCTTACCATTGCAATATGACCGTATATTTCCCCGTCTTTTTCATATGTAAAGTGCCGGGCTATCTCGGGATTTTCCTGATAAATTTTACGATAGGTTTCTTTGAAATCACTCCGGAAAGAGTGGATAAAATTATATTTTTTTGGGTATATGAAGCCCGTTTCAAAGAAGAATTCCCAGAGGGCGTCCATATCAACCTTACTGGATATATTATTGTAATGATCTGTCATTTGGTCAAGGATCTGAGTCAGTTTCGTAAATTCTCTTATGTCCATGTCAAGAATTGCCAGTCCACATCGAAATTTATTATCTTCCGCCTCCCTGCTGTAAATAACCTGGGCCTTGCATTTCATTTCGAATGCCCCGGCATATTTAATCTTAAGCTCGGGGATTATCATGCCAGGCATCAGGACGCCTTCTTTGATATTCTCGTAGACCGAAAACCCTGAATTGGAAATATCGTAAATCTCCCTCTTAATCTTTCTCTCAAAGAAAGGATGATTAAAACTAATGGTCGGTGGAGGAACAAGACGATGCCGGGGACTTCGGATCTTCGATTTTTTGAATCGTGTAATACTATCCTCTAAAGGGGCTAATACAATTTCCCTTCCCGTAATATCATTCATTTGACGGATGCACCGGCAGGAACCTGAAAAGAGAATATGCTTGTCCTTTCTCAAATGGACGATAGTTGGCACTTCAACATTGAACCAGATAAAGGGGGATGATGATTCGGGCAGGATTCGAACGCAAAAGGCCAGAGGGCTGAAATCTGCCAGGGTTCCTTTTACCAGAACCCCGTTCTGGATTATGTCGGCCCGGATATCCTGACAGATGTAACGCGTGGCTTTCCGCTGGCATATGTCATAACCTGAATCCGGGAGTTGGATGGTGAGGCCGGTCGGGTTCATCCTTTTTATTCTGCCAGGAACCAGGATGATAGACTGGCCATCTGCGATGATTAATTGTTGAAATCTATAATTTTCCAGATTTAGCTTAGCGGCATTTCCTTCTATCCATCGACATGTTACCTCATCATCTGTACATGGCTCCGGGCAAGCCTTTAGAAGAATTCCCTCTTCGTATTTTGGATGACTGAAATGGACAAAAAAATATCCCTCGGTGAAGTGAATGTAGTTGAGGGTATTAATTAATCGTTTTTGATCTATCGGCTTTGCGCATTCAAGTTTATTAATCAGATCCTGATGCCTGAACAGCCATGGCGGCACAAAAGGTTCTTCCTTCGAAATCGTGTTGAAATCTTGGGTACCAATAGCTCGAAGTTTCATTTTTTTTATTGTGCCCATTTTGCCATACGCTTGTACCGTCGTAACAGAAGGCGTAAAATCAGGTTTTTATAAATTTTCCCTAAACAGAAAAGATATGCAATATATAAACCAAAATATCCTAATTGTTTTGAAATGATAGTATTATGCCGCAAAATCATCCGTTTTTAATGTTGTATAAGTTGATCCCTGCGTAAACTCATAATAATTTGAGGATGGTACAATATATTGTATTTCTATTCCAGATCGCTACTACATATAGACATAAAATTCTTTAAAATACAAGTAAATTTTCGCCTGACAAAGGAGGATATAAATTGGAGCAATCGTTTTGGATAACCGATTATTCCACAAGCTCATTCGCACGGGATGAGTCCGGAAAAAATTGCTCGGGCTTGTGTTCAGGCACACACCACGAAACCAGCATGTGCAGGTTATTGTTGTGAGAGTCGAAGGATCCGGGGATTCGACTTTTGGCTTGAATTGTAAAAAGCTCCTCTATCATCATGATGGAGGAGCTTTCTCGTATCTTGGGAGCATTATGAGAACTATCTACATCGCAAAATGAAAAGTTAGTACATTGTGAAATTCGTAAAATATGTCGAGCTTACCTGGTGGTAGTTACCTATAACTCAGGGACTGGAGCCCCTTACGCGGCCGCACCTATGCAAGATTAATAAAAGAATCTTATCAACACGTATCAGGAATTTACACTTTCTTTCAGCTTCCGGGAGCATTTAAATGTGACCACTTTGCGGCTCGCCAGCATTAACTCATCTCCCGTTTGTGGATTCCGCCCTTTTCGAGGATTTTTCTGTTTGACTGACCATTTTCCGAATCCTGAGATGAGAGTGTCATTTCCATTTTCCAACTCTTTTTTCATCAGCTCAAACACGCTTTCAACAAGCTCCGTGCACCTTTCCTTTGAAAAGCCCGTATGCGCGTGAAGATTCTTTACGATTTCAGCTTTCGTGAGGGTCATAATATCTCCCTTTCCATTATTTTTTTACATTTTGGTATATTTACCAGAAAACAATTGTTAAATCAATAATATTTAGGTGTTATATTATTAATTTTTATTAAGGATGGCGGTGACACCCCTCTTTTACGAAAAAAAGGGGTATCACCACACAAATTCTTTTTATTTAGACATTAAAACACGACCGATTGTCATGATTTCCGCTTCCTTGGTACCCTCATAGAGTTCGAGGATCTTGGCGTCCCTGTACCATTTCTGGACGTTATATTCATCGATATAACCATAGCCTCCATGGAGTTCAACTGCGGCATTGGCACAGAATACGGCAGTCTCGCCACCCAGGAATTTAGCCATTGCCGCGAGGTGGTAGTCCGGCCTTCCTTCATCAATTAGCCAGGCGGCTTTATATACGAGATTCCTTAAGGATTCAATCTTGATCGCCATTTCTGTCAACTTTTTCATGCTGAGCTGATAGCTTCCGATGGGTTTGCCGAAGACAGTTCTTTCTTTGCAATATTTAATGGACTCATCAAGACAGCCCTGGGAAAGTCCAACCGCCTGACCGGATACCATGACCCTGGTCACATCGAAAAAGTGCATTAACTGGTAGAACCCCGCTCCTTCCTTGCCGATTAAATTTTCCTGGGGAACTCTTACGTCCTCAAAGGCAATTTCTGCCGTGTCGCTGGATCTGATCCCCATCTTCCCGGGGATTTTGTTTCTCGTAATACCCGGGAGATCAGCCGGTACAACGATCTGACTGAAGCTCTTGTGTACTTTCTCATCGGGATTTGTAATACATTGGACGAGCATCCAGTCACAAACCGACCCGTTCGTAATAAACATCTTGTTTCCGTTGATCACATAATCATTGCCGTCTTTTACAGCCCTTGTCTTGTATCCGGCCACGTCCGTACCCGCATTCGGCTCTGTAAATGCCCCGGCGCTTACCCACTCGCCACTGCAAACGGGGGGTATGTATTTTTTCTTCTGTTCCTCTGTGCCAAAAAAGAAGACACCTTCACAGCCAAATCCGGCGGCGTATACGTTGAGACCTATTCCCATGTCTATCCTCGAAATTTCTTCTGTAACGATGGTATTGCCCAGGATTCCAACTCCTGCTCCGCCGTATTCTTCAGGCACCCACGCGTTAACGAGACCGTTTTCCGCTGCTTTCTTCCGGATCTCCGGAGTATAAATTTCCTCCTCGTCACACTCTTTTGAAAAGGGTGCTATTTCTGCCTGGGCGAACTTGTACGCCATGTCCCTCAACATCTTCATTTCTTCTGATAATTCAAAATCCATTTTTTCCTCCTTGCTTTATTTATTCAAACATATTTTTTATAAATTACTTTAATTGACTCTTATTTCTTCAAGGTCGCTTATTAAACTGTAGTCTTGCCCTCAAGTAAGCTGTTTCAAAAATCCCTTTTTAATCATCATACAGATGATTACTTACCCGGGAACAGTCAGGTGTTTTTCCCTTCGGCGACAAGTTTATCCTCCTGATTTTTAATCGTCCACTTATACGTGATCAATCCCCCGCCTCGTTTTGACTCTTTTTTGTTCAGGGGTTCAACCTCGGCGGAAATTCGATCGCCTGGTAAAACTGGTGTCCTGAAAGAAATGTCAGTTGCACCCGTCCATACGGCATCGGCCAGAAATCCCTGCTTGGCCATAAGGCCCATCATGGATGCAATAAGATACGGTCCCGGAGTGACCCTGTCTTTAAAGCCCCATCCCTTTGCAAATTCGGCATCCAGGAAACCGGGTAGATCCATTCCGGACAACTGGGCGAATAAATCAATCTCAGTTCCGGTAATCGGTTTCGTGGTGACTGATTTGTATACCTTTCCTTCCTCAATCTCTTCATAAAACATATGAACACCTCCTTTTTGATTAAACCTTAATGGATGAGATTCGTGATACTTTTATAAATATCATTTATATTTTCCTGTATGTTTCCCTCATCCCTCAGGTAAGAATAAAGTTTCATAAATTCGGAGGGCATCTTACGGCTTATCAATTCATCAAGGTAAGTAAGCTCATAATAAACCTTTTTCATTTCGAAAAAAGGATCGTCTTTATGTGTAAGATAAGTGATATCTCTTGCTGCGTTACAGAGCTGTAATATCTGGTCGATGTCAAGGTCTTCATAAGATTCAAAATAGTAGATGCCCTGGGATTCCCTGAATTTTCCATCCCGCTCGAGTTCCTCTTTGATCGGTGTGCCCGGATAAGGAGTAAGGGTTTCTGCATAAACGATTTCCGCACCGTTCTCGTACAGCCTTTTGGCAAGGCTTATTGTCTGCCTCATTGTTTCAACTGTATCCTTTGGGCCGTAAAGAATAAAATTGACGACAGGTGCCAGGTTTTGCTCGACGCAGTAGGAAACACCTTTGTAAATATCATCAGGTGTTATCTCTTTGCGATAATAATCCAGAATCTCCTCTGATCCGGATTCCGCGCCGACATAGAGCCCCCTGAATCCGGCATCACTCAAAATTTGAGCCATAACAGGAGTCCTGCAAATGTCGTCAATCCTGCCCTCTGCATAAAAAACGACTTTTTCGTGTAACCTGCGCCGGATGATCTCACCACATAGATGTTGTACCCTCTTGAGACTGAAGGTAAAATTGTCATCCGTGAACATAATCCGCTTCGCCCCACAACCGACAAGACTTTCAATTTCATCAATCACGTTACTTACGCTTCGTGTCCTGACGATCTTGTGATAGAGCGATTGGATCGAACAAAAAGAACAATTGTGAAAACAGCCCCTGCTCGATGAAATACTCCTCGTCCTGTAGCCTTCGTTTTTCACTAAATCGTGCGCAGGTAAGGGGAAAGAATCCAGATCTCTCGTAAATTTTCTGTCCCTGTTATGAACAACATTTCCACCATTTCTAAGGCTAACCCCCTCTATGTTTACAAAGGGCATATTATGGAGAAAATTCTGTGTGGCTTCCAAAAAGGAAATCTCCCCTTCACCTCTGACGATGACATCAACATCCTTATATCTCTCCAGTATTGAATCAGAAAGAACAGTTGCATGAATGCCTCCCATGACCGTCAATATGTCCGGATCAACTTCCTTAACCGTCTGGCAAACTTTAAGTGCCGATTCAAAACTGTTTGACATGGATGTAACTCCGACAATCTCTGGCTTGTCTGCTTGTAGTTGGGTCAATAAATAATCGTAGACAAGGGGGGAGGGATGAACATCCAAGTCTATAATGGAAACACTTATATCATTTTTCAGAAGGACTGCAGCAATACATTCCAGCCCTAAAGGGGGAATCTCGCCTTTGCCATCGTATTTTGGATTAACAAGGAGAACATTCATTTCAAGAGACCTGAGGTGTTAGGGGGTCAGATCAAAAAGCAAGACCCGACCCCACTAATGCTACTTCCCTTCGAATAAATCTTTGTAGGTCACGCGCATGTCTCTCTTCAAAATCTTCCCCGTGGGCGTCTTCGGAAGCGCGTCTAAAAATATCACACCTTTCGGGACTTTAAACATTGCAAGTTCCTTCTTGCAGTGTTCAATTATTTCTTCCTCGGTTATCGTCTCTCCCGCCTTGGGAACGATAACGGCTGTTACCGCCTCGACCCACTTCGGATGATATACACCGATAACGGCTACCTCCTGGACCCGTTTGTCCAGATAAATAGCATCCTCCACCTCACGGGTCGGTACATTTTCACCGCCCGTTTTGATCATATCCTTCTTTCGATCAACCACTTCGATATACCTGTCTTCATCCAGGACGCCCAGGTCGCCGGAGTGGAACCAGCCCCCCTTCATGGCTTCTTCCGTCTTTTCCGGTTCCTTGAAGTACATTATCAGGGCATGTGCGCCTTTTCCGCAGATCTCTCCGGGAACGCCCGGCTTTTCGATGACGTTGAATTGATCATCCTCCAGCCTCGTTTCCATGTTCAACCCCCCCATGCCGGCAGATCCAAGCTTGGACGTGGCATCCTTTGCCTTCAGAATCGTATGATAAGGCGCAAGTTCTGTTTGCCCGTAGTAATTATAGATTTTTACGCCGGGCAACCGCTCAATGAGTTCCTTTAAGATATCAAGGGGCATAATAGAGGCGCCGTAATAGCACTTCTTGAGACTGGAAAGATCATACTTATCAAAATCGGGATGTCTCAGTAAGCCTATCCATACCGTCGGCGGTGTGAAAAGCATTGTTGCTTTATATTTTTCCACGTTTTTGATTATCTGCCCGAGATCCGGGGCCATCAGTACATTGGTCCCTCCCAGCCAGAATACGGGATTCATAAACACATCACGCTGGGCGCAGTGGTAAATGGGAAGGGCATTGATACAGATATCGTCGTCGTCATACTGACCGTCCACGATGCATCCTACATATTGCGCCATCAGCGCCTGGTTGCTTATGATAACCCCTTTCGGCAGGGCTTCCGTCCCGCTTGTATAGGTCATCTGACAGGGATCTTCAATGTGTAGAATTGTATCCGGCTCATCGGCGGGATATGCCTTGTACCATTCATCAAAATCCTTGAATTTGTCATCTATCGGCGGCTTGCCGGCTCCCTGATTTGACCATATCAGGGTCTTTACGGTAGGCATTTCATCAAGAACATCTTTCACCAGATCATAAAGAGTATCCTCGACAATAAAAACCGTGCTTTCCGAGTGATTGATACAGTACGAAATATCCTTGCCACGGAGCATGTAATTTACTGCCAGATAGATGGCTCCTATTTTACAGCAACCGAACCACGTCAGGACATGATGAATCGTATTGTGGGCCAGGATGGCCACACGGTCGTACTTTTCTACACCGAGGTCTGTCAGGGCATTTGCAACACGATTGCATTCATCCTCCAGTTCCGCGTAGGTAAGGCTCATATCACCGAAAATCACGGCCTTTTTATCAGGATAATGGTAAGCGCTCCGGCGGATCATATCGGCGATGACCCAGCGGTTTGTCTTGTTGTATCGATCCATAAGGAATTCGACATTTTCCTTGTTGATGACACTGAAACGCGCCTTCTCCTCTTCTGTTAACGGTTTAAAATTTTCTACCATCTTTTTTGTGTTCCTCCTTTTTTGCCTTTTTTAATCCACAGATTATTTTAATGCGGCAAAGCCGCAAGGGCTGAGCAATGAGCAATTAGCAATGAGGACTAAATGCCAAAAGTTCTCCCTTCTCCTTTCTCCTTTCTCCTTGAACCTTGAACCTTTGTCCTTTAGCCTTCGCCCTATAACCTATTTCGTATAATCATACACCCCTTTGCCGGTCTTTCTTCCGTAACGTCCCGCCCTTACCAATTGCACGAGGAGCGGGGCAGGTCTGTATTTGTCTCCAAGTTCCTTATGGAGCCCCTCTATGACATGAAGTAATGTTTCATTACCTACAAGATCCGACAGGGCCAGCGGTCCGATGGGGTGATTACAACCAAGTACCATTCCTTTGTCGATATCTTCCGCACTGGCAATACCCTCACCCAGGGCAAAGAATGCCTCATTTAACATGGTACAGAGGACCCTGTTTACCGCAAAGGCAGGGGCTTCATTAACTACAATGGTTTCCTTTCCGATCTTTTTACCCCATTCTAAGGCAGCTTTAAGTGTCTCATCAGAGGTTTCATAGGCCTTTATGACTTCCAGGAGTTTCATTACCGGGACGGGATTAAAGAAGTGGGTACCGATAAATTTGTCAGGTCGTTTTGTAATAGTGGCCATTTCAGTGAGACTGAGACCGGATGTGTTGCTGAAAAAGAGACAGTGGTCAGGTACGATTTCTTCCAGTTCCTGATACACTTTCTTTTTTACATCCATCACTTCTATAACAACCTCGACGACCAGATCGGCATCACCGGCTGCCTCTTTAAGATCCAATGTGGGCTTGAGCCTTCCCAGGATTGCATCCATCTCATCCTGAGCCATCTTTCCTTTTTCCACGCTACGGCTCAGATTTTTTTTGATGGTATTCATTCCTCCGTCAATAAACCGCTGTTCAATATCTCTCAGAGCCACTTCATAACCTGCCTGGGCACAAACCTGGGCAATACCGTTTCCCATCAACCCGGCTCCTAACACACATATCTTTTTGATCTCCATAAATATATTCCTCCCTTTATTTTATTACTATTAGGCTTTCGGGCGGAGATAAACGCCGCCCCTACCTGTCCGATTCACGAACAAATCCCGCAATTGGCGGGATTCATGTTACTTACCGCCCACGGACAAATAAATTTGTCTTCGGTGAACTCAGCCGAACCGTCCATGCCACCCGTCAATATAATTTGCTATAACTCGTTCCCAAATATACCTATGCTAACCACTGACATACTGGGGAATCCACCCAGATTATGAGTAAGGCCCAACCTTGGATTTTCTATCTGCCTTTTATCGGCCTTTCCCTGAAGCTGTTTATAGACTTCATAAATCATCCTCAAACCGGAGGCCCCGATGGGGTGCCCGAAACACTTTAACCCTCCATCTGTCTGGCAGGGTACCTTCCCGTCCAGATCAAAGAAGCCGGCTTCAATATCTTCCGCCGCTTTTCCCCGGGACGATATTTGAAGGTCCTCGTAGGTAACAAGCTCGGTTATGGAAAAACAGTCATGAACTTCCATCATGCTGATTTCCTCCCGGGGATTGGTTATTCCCGCTTCTTCGTATGCCTTGATCCCCCCGCGGAAGGTTGTTTCGACGTGAGCGCAATCCCAGCTCTGGTGTGCCATCTCTTCGCCCGATGTTACGGCTATCTGGAGAGCCTTTACATAAATTGGATCAGGTCTGAAATTCTTGGCCATATCAGCACGACATACAATAGCGCAGGCTGCGCCATCACTCACACCACAACAATCGAAAAGCCCAAGAGGCCAGGCAACGATGGGGGCTTTCATGATCTTTTCGATGGGAACCTCTACTCTCAAATGAGCTTTCGGATTGAGGGTTCCATTATGATGGCTTTTCGCGGATATATGAGCCAGAGCCCTTTTCCCCTCTTCGGGAGAGAGACCGTATTTATCAAAATATGTTGTTGCCATCATGGCAAAACCACCCGGTGCTGTCATATTTGGGAATAAGGTTCTGTTTTCCGAACCCAGTAAATTTCCGAAGTCGGGAAGGCCTCCATAGCCCGTGTCTTTTAATTTTTCAGCGCCGAATGCAAGGGCGATGTCACACGATCCTGATGCGACAGCATAACAGGCACCTCTGAACGATTCCGTGCCGCTTGCACAGAAGTTTTCTACTCTGGTCACGGGTAAAAAAGGCAACTTTAGTGCTTTCGGAAGTGCCAGAGCACTCTTTCCCACACTTACTTCATCAAAACACGTTGCAAGCCATGCCGCATCGATGTCCTTTTTCTCTATCCCGGCATCTTCCGTAGCTTCCTGAAATGCTTCAACAATCAAATCGGCTGCACTCTTATCCCAGAGTTCGCCGAATTTAGTACAACCCATTCCTATTATAGCAACTTCGTTTTTAATTCCTTTCGCCATCTTATGTCTCCTCCTGATATATTTGAAAGAAGTTAAAATGAGGAATTCAGAATAAGAGACTTATACTCAATGCTCCTGATATCTGACTCCTGACCCCTGTCTCCTGTCTCCTTATCTCACCGGCACCGCCTTCCAGTAATAACCGTAAAATCCTCTCTGCGGATCCTGGTATTTCCTGCGAAATGACATGGAAACGGGCACCCCGACAGTAAGGGTCTCAAGTTCGCAATCAGTCAGATCGATGAATATTCTGCCTCCCTCCGGGAAATCGACCAGTCCGTAGATCTGGGGTGGGTCCCAGCTAAAGGCAAGGTTGTCGCCTGTGTAAGACGTGAGGGTAGCTGTCTTATCGGAGAAACGGTAGTCTTCCATCTGATCAATGGCGCCACATTCAGGATTTACGCATACCCTCTGCCGGGGATACTGAGGTGTTCCACATTCTGTGCATCGCGAACCGACGAGTGCTGAAATCCCCCTGCCTTCTCTCCAGAGGACACTCATCGCCGTGGGAGAAATTTCTTCTCCCCGTATTCCTGCCTCAATGGGTATAAGGTTTTTGAAGACCAGATATTTTCCGTACGTTGTCAGGTCATTCCGTTCAGCAAGATGATCCGCGATACCTTTTCTTCCTTTTTGTACCTTTTGTATTTCATCGGTTACCTCGAAAAAGAGGGCATCGCTGCCACTGCCATAGCTTAGTACAAGAATCTTATCTCCGGGGTTTGCTTCTTCGAGTGCTGCCGACAGCATCAACAGGGGCATTGCCGTACCGGTATCACCGACATTTGACACCAGATTATCCTGAATCTGCTCAGGTTGAGCGCCGAAAGCCTTTACCAGCCCCCTCAATGCAGCTGCAACAGGGCACGCGATAATGATCTTGGCGAAATCAGCGATCTTTAAATTATATTTCTGAGCCAGACCGAGGGCTGCTTCGGGGATAATCTTCATGTATCCCTCGTCCCGTATCCATCGTTCTTCCCAGCCATGACTGAATCGCTCTTCCGATATTCGGCGGTAATCGACAAAATCGTGTGAAACTGAAAAAGACCCCTTGAATTCAGCTATCACTCCTTCTGTGCCGGCTAACAGGGCTGCGGCACCATCGCCAAAGGTGTGTTCCTGTGAGCTTCCGGGTTTTCCGACTCTGCTGTCACTCGCACAGACCATGATCGAATCACCATTGCGTGCAGCATCCAGTGCCGATAATAGGGCAGTTGTCCCCGATTTTAGAGAACCGCTGAAGTCAGCCGTTCGTATGCCCGCATTGAGATCGAGAGCTTCAGTAACGATGGTGGAATTTTGCCTTTGCGCAAAGGGAAGAGATGTGGAAGCTAAAAAGAGTCCGTCAACAGAATTCCTGGGCATATCTGTCAGACAATCAATTGCGGCCGATACTGCCATTGTTATTGAATCTTCATCATGGCTTGCGATCGCCTTTTCACCTCTTGCTACACCAGCCGTTGCGGGATTGAACCATCCCAGCTGGTCAAAAATAATTTTTCGATTCATTCTGTACCAGGGGATGTAAGCGCCGTAAGACGTGATACCAACCATAGTTTCATTCCTCCTTCGTGATTGTGTGTTTTGGTTTTTAAAGGTTTGTATCAAAATTTCAGAATTTCAGATGTTTCCTTACTTGAATAATTAACCTGAAAAGATATTTTGACCCGAATATTAAATGTGTTGGCTTAAGAGTGGAACAGCATGAAATATGCCAATTTTAAAAGTTATATTTATTAATAATTATAATGGCTTAAAAAATATAATCGTATATGCTGAAGCCTTTCGAGTCATTATATGGGCAATAGTTATTTTATGGACGTTTAAAAGATCCTGTATTGAGCCACCCACCTCCATCGTAAAGTGATGGAGGTGGGTGACAAAGATTAGATGGTAGTTTTAAATTACACTTTTTTCCTCCAGCTCTCCCAGTTTTACGGGACCGTATCCGAGATAATTGAGATAGACATACCCGTTGTCAGCGCCGACTGGACGACATACCCATTTGGTTCTTGGTGGCGTTTCTGTTGCCTTCCACTGGGCTTGTGCACAGACAATTGACCCGTAAACCGGATCTTGAACCGGAGTAAACATGCCTCGTTCTATCCAGTTTTTATCGTGCATTGTTTGCCAGGGTGGTACGATTTCCGCCACAACCGGGGTAATGGGGGCAAGGCGACCGCTCTTTGCGTATTCAATAGATTTTTCTGTCAATTCCTGGCTGGTGAACTGTGACGTCAAGGGGTTGATCATAGCCTGGTATTTAAACTGCCAGTCTTCCTTCATGAATGGCGCCAGGGTATCCCACTCGTCAGCGCCCCATTCATCCCATTTGCCGAGGATATCTACGAAGCCTTTCCACATTTCAAGACGCAAGCCACCCAGGAACACACCGCCATCCTTGGTCGGGAAGAATCCGTAAAGCCAGAGAGCGGTGTCGAGGCTGCCGAAACGTTCCGTGATGTGACATTGATCGCCGTACCAGTGCAGGGCATAATCATTGAGCCGTTCGTAAGCCTCTGCTGATGCCACATCAATTGCCTGCCCTTCACCGGTTAACTCTCTGTAATGCACCGCAGCCAGGATACCCGTGGTGGCAAATGCGCCTCCCACGCACCACGCAATCCATGGCCCCGCCTTTGTGGGGACCGCCCACGGCATGTCATCATACGTCTTTCCTTCAGTTAAGAACTCACCGGTTTGATATTGAATGCTTGAGCGGGCCTGTGCCACGTTATCATAATCGAACTGTTTTCTTTTGCTGTCACTACCAAACTGACCGTGAGCTGTAATCGAGGCGAAAATAAGTCTCGGGTTGATTTTGCTGAGTTCGTCATAGCCGATGCCCCATTCATCCATCTGTCCGGCCGGATAGGTTTCAATTACGATATCCGCCTGACCAGCGAGGGACTTGAAGATCTCACGGCCTTCTTCTTTCTCAAGGTCCAGCGTAACATGGTACTTGTTCCTGCCCTCTTGCAGGTAAGCGAGTCCCGTATCCTTGTTCATAATTCCGTCAGGTGAGTATGTCCTGACAAGATCGCCTCCGGGAGGTTCGATTCGGATGGTTTCGGCGCCTAATTCCGCCAGAAGTGATGAACAATAGCAACCCGCCATGCTGCGGGAGCTTACATCCAGCACTACCAGATCATCCAGGGCCTCCGGTTTTTCAAAGTTTTTTGCGGGATCATCCATGGATTTGACATGATCCGCCCAATCTGCCCATTTTGCTCTTGTATAATCTGCCATCTTTCATCACCTCCTTAATATGGTGCCGTATTTTCCGTCCCAGTCGGCGGGTGGGCGGCGACCCTGCATATCCTTCCATTTTCCGAGAACTCCGTGTGTGTATAGTTCATCGATTTGTGTCTGGCTTCTTCCCAGAATCTTTGTCATGACATATTCGTTGTCAAACCCCACGGGTCTCACTGTCCATTTGATTTTAGGCGGGGTCTTTGACATCATTACGGGGAAACAGTGCTCTGCGTACTTGCCATACAGAGGATCGTCGATCTCCTTGACGAAGTCACGCTCCCGCCTGTTTGGATTTTCGTACATATCCTTTCCGGTGTGCACACGGCTGGCTGCAAAACCGTGTTTGATCCCCAGTTCTTCTACTTCATCGGCCGTTTTCGTGACAGCCCAGTCGGCGATGATCTTCAGAATTGCGAGGGCATTTTCCTCCTTAAGGCGGGTTATATGATCCTTAAATCTTGGATCTTCAGCCAGTTCCGGTTTGTCCATGGCTTCACACAGTCCCTTGAATTCATCGGGAGCCGGCGCCGCAATGGCTGAAAACTGATTGTCCGCGCAGAGGAACGTATCCGCCGGGCATATACACTGGTCTCTGTTTCCTGACGGTTCTGCACCCTTTCCTTTCAACTGTTGATAGGGCCAGATCCATTGCATGGCCCGCATGATGTTTTCGCTCTGGGACATTTCGATATACTGGCCTTTCCCCGTTTTCTTCCTGTGATGAAGTGCGGCAAGAACGGCTGTTTCCCCCATGAGACCACCGAAGTAGTCACAGATCCATATCCCCTGTTTGAGTGGCGGTTGCCCGGGAAAACTTGACATCCAGGCGTAACCGGAAAGTGCCTGGGCGGCGCCGTCATTAGATGGACGGTCTTCCTCGGCGTATTGACCCCACTGGCCGAAACCGTTCTTTTCGATGTAAATGATGCCGGGGTTGATTTTCTTGAGATCTTCGTATCCGATGTTCCACCGATTTGTCACCGCCGGCCTGAGATTAAATTCGACGATGTCGGCTTTGGCAACCAGTTCCTTGAAAATATCCTGGGCCATGTCGATGTGAAGATCAAGCGCCATGTAGTATTTGTTCGGATTGATGTGCATGAACATGGGACCCTGCTCTTTGTAAAACCAGTCAAATGGTTTTAACGAACGGGTAACATCTCCCGCGGGAGGCAATTCAATTTTGATAACCTCTGCGCCCATCTCACCAAGGAAAGAGGGTCCTGATGGCCCGAATAATAGAGTAACCAACTCGAGAACCCTCAGTCCCTTAAGTGGACCGGGTTTGCTGAACTTGTTCTTGACGTAGCCTTTAAAAGCTTCTGACATAAGCGTTCCCTCCTTTAAGGTTGATCTTTTGTCGTTTGTATAAAAAAGGCGAAAGGCTAAGGGTAAAAATCAGCAGACTTTGCAAATGCCTTGCCTTTTTCATACCTGGTTGTGAACTGCAGTTCATGAATGTTAATTGAGATGTATAGAAAAGAAATACAGATTTGAATTTATCACCCCCTATCTTTCTTATAATGTTAAAAAAACAAAACGGGTGTAACTCATTTAGTAGGTATTGTTTGAATAGAAAATATAAAATCAGAAAAACACGATCTGGAGTAAATCATAAAATTTGCGAATGCACAATATTTATTTTGGATATATTGCCTTGTAAGGCTCAAGGGCAAAGGGCAAAGGAGCAAGGAGCAAGGAGCAAGGAGCAAGGAGCAAGG
>CAZGAK010000011.1:35150-43848 GCA_964523565.1 uncultured Syntrophaceae bacterium
AAGGAGCAAGGAGCAAGGAGCAAGGAGCAAGGAGCAAGGTAAAAGGTTAAAGGTTAAAGGGGAAATATAATTTTGAATTTTGAATTCTTAATTTTGAATTAATTAAAAATTAAACATTGAGAATTAAGAATTAAAACAGGGTGGCATGGCGATAAAAAAGGGTGTAATTTCCACCATTTCAAATAAAATGGAAGAAAAAACACCCCTTTCAAATATGCTGCACTAATTTTCATAAATTTGGGGATGTAGCATTATCCCAGACTGCGCATGATATCTCTTGCAATGATCATTCTCTGTATCTCGTTGGTTCCTTCATAGATGGATGCAATGCGTGTGTCTCTGGTATAACGCTCTACGGGATATTCAGCGGTATAACCGTATCCCCCAAGCATCTGTACAGCGCAGCGGCACGCCTTTTCGGCGGCTTCCGTGGCAAAATACTTAGCCATGGATGACTCCCTGGCAAAGAACTCGGTATTTTCCTTCTGATATGCGGCATTCATGAGAAGAAGCCGCGCCGCTTCAAGCTCCGTGTAGCGTTCTGCAATCATCCACTGAATGGCCTGGAAGTTAACGATGGGCTGGCCGAACTGGATTCTGTCTTTCGCGTATCTCGTGGCGTAGTCCATTGCGGCAAGTCCAATTCCAAGGGCCATGGAGCCTATACCGATACGGCCGCCGGTCAGCTCCGCCACTGCTATCCTGAATCCGTCATTGAGTTTTCCCATAAGGCGATCTTCGGGGAAACGACAATTATCAAATATCAGCTCGTTTGTTACTGACGCCTTCTGACCCATCTTGTGCTCGGCTCTACCCACGGTGAAGCCCGGGTCATTCTGTTCTGAAATAAAGGTGCTAATGCCTTTGCCCTTTTTGGCTTCCTTATCCGTTACCGCCCACAGCACATAGCAACCGGCATATTCAGCGCTCGTTATGAAAATCTTGCTGCCGTTTACGACCCATTCATTTCCGTCAAGCACCGCATGAGTGCGCATATCGGAAGGATCAGAACCAGCAGAAGTCTCCGTCAGGGCAAAGCCCCCGGCAGAGTACTCACCTGAGCAGATCTTCGGTACGTATTTATTCTTTTGCTCATCACTGCCAACGGATTGAATAACCTCGGCAACCATGTTATTTACCGACATTGTAACTGCAGTAGATGCGCAGGCCCTGCCGATTTCCGTCATGGCCACGCTGAATGCAATCACCCCCGCTTCAGAACCACCATATTCGGCGCTTACGTTAATGCCCATGAGGCCGAGTTCGGCAAGCTTTTTAAGATTACCAAGAAATATCTTCTTGTTTTCTTCACTATAAGGATTCTCGTCGAGCTGTGCAGCCACCGGCGCCAGCTCGTTCTGTGCAAAGTTCCTCGCCGTATCCTGTATCAGTTTTTGTGTTTCTGTAAGTCTTAAATCCATTTCTCCTCCTTGACTTTTTATAATTTATTGCACATTGATCAAAGTTAAGTTCCAAAGTCAAGATATTATTGATGCATCATCCTAAGGTGAGATAAAAAGAGGGGGTGCAATCACCCCCTCTTTTAGTTTATGATTTTAGCTGTCGATGATTTTCTGGATATCCGGCGGATAGTCTACTTTCTGCGGCAGGAATATGAGCTCAGCGTCAACGAATTCTCTCAGAACAAACAATTCCCTGTAAGTGGGATGAGGAGTTTCGCCGGACAGTTTTGATACATTGATGTCGAAGCCACAGTTTTCCTTAACCTGTTCTACCGTGACACCGGGATGAGTAGTATCCAGATACATGATTCCCTCATCATCAAATTTGTAAGTAGCAAAATTGGAAACGACGCCACAGGGACCGGAGTTGGCAAACGGGGTGCCTGCCCAGACCTCCTTCTTCGGTTTCCACTTTCCATCCTTCCAGTCGGTGCACCACCAGCCGGGAGTAGTTGTATAATCGTTCCTCTCAAGGAATCTTCTCTTTTCCTGGAGGATGATATACGCTACCCTGTGGGACATCGTTCCGATATCGGAATTTCCCCCACTGCCCGTGAACCGGTGCGTCGGGGAGTAATAATCGCCGATAGATGTGACGTTGACTCCGCCGTACTTATCAATGGCGGCGCCTCCAAGGAATCCCAGTGATACAAAGCCCTGCTGGAGGTAGTAACCGAATGTATCTACCAGTCCGCCCAGGGATGAACTCATATTGGCGGCCCTCTGGTCGCACACAGACATGGGAACATGCATGGTTTTCCCGTCACAGATTCCTGCTTCATAGATAAGCAGGGCACCCGGCGCGACTGTCAGATTCGCTGTCATAATACCTACCATGGGGAGTCCCGTTCCCGCAAAGACGATGTCATCATTCCGGACCTCGTGAGCAATGGCAATTGCCATCAGTTCAGGGAGGATGAACTCTCCAGGTTTCGCTTCTTCATCAGGAATAAGATCAATTAATTCCATCAGTTCTTCAACAGATTTACTCATTTTCATTCCCCCTTTCTTTTAATAGCCGCTTCTTGCCACGGATAAAGGAATCGTTACCCTTGGTGCCGGTTTCTGGCCTCTCAGGATCCTTGTGCTGTAACCGAATGTACTGTCTGCCTTGAGTTCCATTAACCTCTTGGCACCCACCTTAATCATGAGGTCTTCCCAGCTTGCCGGACCGTATATCCATTCTTCGATCCACTTCTTCATATCCTCTTCATTTCTCGAGGCAGCGTCCATTCCACGCATGAACGGCGCATCATAATCATAGTAGAAGGGTACGGCGCTTGGATAGCCTCCGTATGGACATTCTACGATGGCGTCAACGGTGAAATAGGGGATCTGATTTGCATTCGGGTCTTTCCTCAGTTCAGATTCAGGGACGAGTTCTTCGCAGGTCAGGATGACCGTATCGCATGCAAAAACGAGTTCTTTATCGATAGTGCCGATGCCTCTCCATCTTGCCGTTCCCTTTTCACCGGCCTTTGCTACATGGATAAGGGCAATATCCGGTTTTGCAGCGGGTAACAGCATAACATCTCCGTGGCCCCAGAAAGGTTCTTCCATCTGTATAAACTTTTTCTTTGCTATTTTTGGATTACTGCCATCCCTGAGCCCAGCCTTTCCAAGGGCGTCATATTTCTCGTCATAGAGATCTGATCCCAGTGGCGCATAGTAGGGGATAAAGGGAGCGCCGATTGCACCGGCAAGAAATCTCATGGCGATGGCGCCATGTGAATAATCTTCCAGGATGACTTCACCCTTTTGATATCGTTTGTTAAGGTTGATGTCGAGTTTCCCCGCCATCTCGCCCCAGCCCATCCAGTCGGTTTCATAGATTTTCATGGCGCCGACTGTATTTAAGAGCCATGAACAAGCACTTCCATGCCTGTCCAGAACATGAAAGCCTTTTCTTCCCTGTCTTATCGCTTCCCACGTCAGGGCCATAGGGTTTCTGTTAAAGCCTGTAAAGCCGCTGAAAGCAATAACCTGGTCATCTTTTACGTACTTTTTTACCGCTTCCTCAAGCGATAAAATCTCTGCTTTTTTCGTTTTTTCACGAATTCTGGGCATAACTTCCCTCCTTCCAATATGTTAGTATGAATTACAACTACTTTGCCCAAATAACCTTTGATTTGAATTGAATTGCTCCACCTCCCTTCCTTCTGGAATCAAAAGATACCGGCATACATGTGCCGGCCTTTTCAAATTTTAATCCACAGATTACTCATATTCCCGTAATTTATGGGGTTGATTTTCCGAAACCTGTTTTGCTTGCATTATGAAATCGGCTGAAGGGCTTTCTGCAGTTTGCTCTGGTAAGATTCCGTTTTCGTATATGCCTGTGCCCCTGCATTGAGTAGCTATATTGAATAAGGTGTCAAGTGTCAAGGGAAAAAATGGGTCGTATCGATAATCTTATCCCTTTTGGCGGCGTGGTCAATTTTTCGAGGTTTTCTTAATGCTGACTTCTTCGGTCAGCTGTTGCAAGAAGTCGGGAGATATGTCTTTTATAATATCTTCCAAATCAATTTCCAGGATTTCACAAAATCCGCGGGTAAATCCCTCATAAAGCTTGATCAATCCACACACCCCTCCGTCTTCCAGACCCATGAGTAAACCATTTTCAATTGTCATGGTAACAAATTCATCATTTCCCAATTGGATAGATGATTTTTTGAGATAAGTTACATATTCAGAAGGGTCTATTATATCATTCTTCAGTAGAGAACTCAGTTGTACATAAACACAGTAACAATATTCCGCACGTTCCCTTATTTCTTTTTCAGAAAGCATATGCCGCACCTTATATGAAAGTCCCAATGTTTAAAATCCGGGGTCATAAGCCAACAATACTGACAATTCTTTACATGATATAATGACAAATGACAAAGAACAAATGTCAAAGTAAATTCAAAGTTCGAATGATAAAATTGTTAACAATAAATTTAACATTAAATCATTTGGATTTCATTTGACATTTTGATTTTGACATTTGGGTTTAGTGTCAACACAATATATCAGTAATTGTATGCTATCATCTTTCGTTATGTCAAAAGTTCATTGAGTTTATAGGGCATTAAAGAGTCTTTCACCCATTCTTGTTTTGTCAAAACAAAATACTTCCATACCGGGAACTATTGTTCTTACAGTTGGTATGCCGATTTCCGGTCTGGTCAGATCAACGGCAATGATCTTGTCAAAATCTCTGGCAACCAATTTGTCAATCGTGATCTTTATGTCCTGTAAGATATCATCGCTATATTCTGCCTTTATTTCAGCAAGCCCCTTCTGTTGATAAGAGTAGAAACGATAATCATCTCCATGGTCTTCGGCGGCGACGTCATCAAGATAGGTTGGTCGAAAACTTTCAATTCCGTGTTTTTGTATAAAAAGCCCTCTGGTTGTGGCAAGTTCCAGTAGAGCACGCGCCATGGCCACTTTCGGATCAAGATGGGCTCCGAAACCATCGATTGGAATCAAATTTTTATAAACCAGGTCATTGGAAAAAGCGGCAATAACCGGTATATTAATATCTGATGTAATATCCTTGGCTACAACTTCTATTTGAGCCTTTTGAAATTTTTCTACGATATTAATGATAAACTGATTATCGGTATGATCTTCTATAAACAGGGCTTCACGCGCGTCCCCTGTAAATTGTGTGAGGCTCCACGCATCTCTCTCAATGACTTCGGCCAATGCGTGAGATACCGCTTCCTCAATCGTATTACCTGCTGCGAGCCCGTTGGTATGAGTATTTAATAAAGATGGATTGTCCAGATGGTAGGGGTGGTATACGGTACATGCGGGGATCAGCATATCAGATTCAGTAACGAGATCAAATCCCCACATCCAGTGTAAATCCATATCATGATTATAACTGCTGAACCGGGGGATGATGAGTTCTTCCGGATTCAGTGTGTTATATTTTTTCCTTAAGGCATTGTAGCTCCCTTTTATGAGGTCTTTCATGTACTCATCTCTGAATTCAGAAGAATATCTTTCTGCTGATTCCATGGTCAATGAGACTTGCGCCTGAATCCGGGAAATGCCTTTCCCCGTGTGGTCTGTTTTTGAATTGTCCGGCCTTACCCTGTGGCAGGTAAAAACGGGTATTCCTAACCTGTCGAGATCGGTTGCTTCTCGGAATTCTTTCATTCCGAGGGTTTCTTTCATGCCTTCGATAAAGTTATGAGTTGCCTCGGGACTTTTGGAACGATGTGTTTCCAGGATATAAGCCTTTGGACATTTATTCAGAACGATCTTTGCCATAGAACCTCTCCAAAAAAATTTGAATATTACGCGAAACTCATACTGTAAATTATATGGAAAGTAAAGTGTTGAATCTCATTCGGTACAGATTGACTTTTCACGGTTATACATTTATGGTTGCTAATCTGTTGACGTTTCCGAGAAAGGGAGAAAATAAAATGGAGTAATGGCGTAATGGAGTGTTGGATTATGAACCCCCATTACTCCAGCATCTAATATTACGAATTTTTACGATTGGAGGTAAATATGAAAATTTCCGTAAAAAAAGGGGAACTTAAAAACAATCCGACTAAAGCCGTGGTTGTCGGCCATTTCGAAGACAATAAAAAACTCGAAGGAGATGCTGCGATTCTGGATAAAAGCTGTGACGGCCTTATCGGTGATTTGATCAAAGATGGAGTATTTCAGGGGAAGCTCTTTGAGACGGGGATTGTAAACACAAGAGGATTGATCAGGTCTAAAAGGGTAATTGTTGTTGGATTGGGGAAAAAAGATGAGTTTAACCTGGAAAAAGTGAGGGGTGTTTTTTCAAAGGCAGCGCGGACTGTACGAGACTTGAATATTAAAGACTTTTCTGCGTCCCTTAGTCTGGGTAAAACTGATTTACCCATCGATAAAGTGGCGGAATCTGCCGTCGAAGGAGTATTGCTTGGTGCTTACCGCTTTACCCCCTTCAAAACCGTTGATCGGGATCAGATCAAAGAATTAAATGAATTTGTGATAATGGAGACCAAAACCGACTCATTAAAAGTGATAAGGTCTGCTGTAAAGACGGGGGAGATTATCTCTCGTGCCGCTAATTATACAAGGGATCTTGTTGCAATGCCGTCCAACGAGATGACGCCATCGATCCTTGCCGATCAGGCTGAAAAAATGGCCGTGGAAAGACCAATCAAAGTAAAAATTATTAATGAACCTGCCATGAAAAAACTTGGCATGAACGCATTGCTCGGTGTGGCCAAGGGAAGTAATGAACCTCCGAAATTAATTGTTATGGAATACAACGGCGGGAAAAAGGGAGAACAGCCGGTTGTTCTGGTGGGTAAGGGAATCACCTTTGACAGCGGCGGGATTTCCATAAAACCGTCGGATCGCATGGATGAGATGAAAACAGATATGTCAGGTGGCGCGGCAGTCATCGGTACACTTATGGCTTCAGCCGACCTGAAGATTCCCTTAAATATTGTAGGAATTATTCCAGCCACGGAAAATCTACCCGGTGGAAAGGCATATAAACCGGGTGATATTCTAAAATCCATGTCCGGTAAAACAATAGAAATCATGAATACCGATGCCGAGGGGAGGGTAGTTCTAGCCGATGCCTTTGAATATGCAAACAAATATAAACCGGCTGCCATGATTGATATGGCAACGTTAACCGGCGCCTGTATTATAGCCTTGGGCGATCTGATTATCGGTATGATGGGAACAGATGAAAGATTGAAGAGTATGATCAGGGATGCCTCAGATGCTACCGGTGAAAAAGTATGGGAACTGCCACTCTGGAAAGAATATGACGAACTGATAAAGAGCGACGTGGCAGATGTTAAAAATACAGGGGGAAGGGCAGGCGGAACTATCACGGCCGCTCTCTTCCTGAGTAAGTTTGTTGGTGAATATCCATGGGTGCACCTCGACATCGCCGGACCTGCCTGGCTGAAGAAAGACAGACCTTATATCAATAAAGGTGCATCCGGTGTTGGTGTAAGACTTATGGTAGAACTATTGAGGAATTGGCCTCGGCAGAATATTTAATCCACAGATTACACGGATTACTCTAATCACTGTTTACTTTACTGTAAACTATTACGATGAATCGAATCCTTGAGATAAAAGATTTAAGAACATATTTCGAAACGAGGAACGGTACGGTCAGGGCTGTGGATGGCGTTGATCTGTCGATCAATAAGGGTGATACCCTGGGTGTTGTAGGGGAATCAGGATGCGGAAAAACTGTTCTGGCTCTTTCAATAATGCGCCTGATACCTGTGCCGCCCGGCAGGATAATCTCGGGAAGCATTCTTTTTAACGATGTTGATCTCCTTCGTCTTGATGACGAAGAAATTCGAATGCTCCGGGGCAAAGATATCTCTATGATATTTCAGGAACCCATGAACTCTCTAAATCCTGTATTGAAAGTGGGGGAGCAGGTTTCCGAGGTTATCAGGCTTCACCAGGGGCTGTCGAAGAGAGACGCCATGGATCGTGCTCTGGAGATGTTCCGGCTCGTAGGAATGCCTTCCCCGGAAGAGAGGCTGGGGAATTATCCTCATCAGATGAGCGGTGGTATGCGGCAAAGGGTCATGATTGCCATGGCCCTTTCCTGCAACCCCAGGTTGATGCTTGCGGATGAGCCGACAACTGCGCTGGACGTGACTATTCAGGCTCAAATAGTAGATCTTATCAATAAACTGAAGGATGATGTTGGAACATCGGTGATTCTCATTACCCACGATCTGGGTATTGTTGCCGAGGTGGCTCAGTTTTCAGCGGTCATGTATGCAGGCAAGGTGGTGGAGTATTCAAGTGTTGAGGGACTCTTTTCAGATCCTCTTCACCCTTATACTGTGGGTCTGATGGAGTCTATACCGAGACTTGATAAAACCTCTGATAGAATGAAATATTTAAAGGTGATACCGGGAGTCGTGCCGAATTTGTATGAACTGCCCCGGGGATGCAGTTTTCAGGAAAGATGTTCCCATACCATGGAGATTTGCAGAGAAAAAGAACCGGAACTTACCGAAAAGAAATCCGGACATCTTGTTCGATGTTGGAAGTATGAGTAAATAAGGGGATCAAGGTTCAAGGAACAAGGATTAAGGAACAAGGATATAAATACAATTTTGAATTTTAAATGTTGATGCATTCGTAAAAAGTCAAAAACTTGCCAATTTGTCATTCCCGCGAAAGCGGGAATCCAGTAATTACACGCAGTTATGGATTCCCGACTTCGACGTGAGCTCAGT
>CAZGAK010000012.1:0-42834 GCA_964523565.1 uncultured Syntrophaceae bacterium
TATATACTTTAAATTATGGGTTGGGAAGTGTCTCACTTATATTGGCACAGAGGGTAGGCCTAATATCAACCATATCTGTTTTCACAAATTGAGAAATGATTCCAATCGTTTTAAGTGACGACCCAATATCCACATGTTTACCTGGATGAACCGAAAATATCTTGGATGCCGCCCAACAGTTCTGATAAAAATAGACTGGTTCAACAGGAGTTGTTTCTGTTTTATCAAATACACAGGGAAAAATATTTTCCATATTAAGCATACTTTTCAATTCGCATTTTTTTGTATAATCAAAATAATCACTAAAGTAAGTTGCCAAACGGATTGGAAACCCAGCAAAGCTCTTTAATGGTAAATCAATCCATATCCTTGTAATAATCAAGAAATGATTCAATTTTAAAAATTTAATTATGTTTTTCAGCAAATCCTTCACTAAACAACCTCCAAAAACTCCATATTCCATTTATCATTGCAATAAAATTGTCTTTTGTTTTGCTGTAAAAAGCATCCAATACAAATATTGTAAGTGTAAATGATATTATTGTAGCAATAATCGCTCCTGAAGCGCCATAGCTTGGAATAAGTAAATAATTAAAAGTAATGTTTGTAATTGCACCCACAACGGAAGCTATGAAAGAGTACTTGAACAAATTGTTATTTGTAATGAATAGAGATCTTGCCACACCCATGTTAGCAAAAAACAACCTTATAGCAAATAGTTGTAACAACCATCCCGCCTTAGCATAAGCTCCACCAAACAAAAAAATTACAACCGGTTTAGCTGTCAGATAAATTGGTATAGCAGTAGCGAGGAATAGCAAAAACATTAATCTATACAACTGAATTAATCTCTGACGATAAAAAGTCTCGCTTGTTTTTTTTGCATTTGTGATTGATGGCGCAAGACTGCTGTAAATAACCATTGGAATAAAGCCGAAGGCTTCGATCATACGCATTGCAACAGAGTATTGACCCACCTCCGCTGATCCAATCATTTCTTTCAGCATCACTTGATCGATTCGCGCTTGAATCATTATTGCACCACTTGACAAGATCAGCGGCCATGAATCCCTTAACAACTCTTTAGCAATCTCCCATCGCCATTTCCAATACCACACCTTTCCGGTATTCTTTAGATACACAGCGGTCAATCCAACCGCTCGCACCACTGCATCAAGTAGAAAGACACACGCAAACCATACAAGAGGGGCTGATATCCAGATAAAAATCAGTTTGGTTATTGAAGATAGGACAAGGGAGACAAGCTGGGCATAAACCACGTATTTGGACTTTACCTCTGCCTGATAATTAAAATCAATGACATTAAAAGCCTGGAAAATAACGGCAAAGGCAATGATAACAATCAGGATATTGGTTTGGGTGTCATTATGGGTAAAAGGAACTGCCGCGGCAATACCCGCCCACATCAGGATTGCTCCGACTGCTTTGAGCCAAAAGGCTGTGCCAAGGAGTTCATCCCTGCGCTCAGGGGTCTTGACCAGTTCCCGAACCAGAATGCCATCTAAGCCCAAGGTTGCCAGCGCAGTAAAAAGACCGACAAAGCTGCCCGCATAACTCAAAAGCCCAAACCGCTCCGGCCCGAGATAACGAGCGACATAGACACCGACAAACAGAGCCACAATCATGCTCAATACACGGTGGCCCATAAGCCAGGAGGTGTTGGCAAAATAGCGTCTGAAGCCTTGCGAACTGATAGGGATCATAAGCTTACCCTTTCTTTGCTTCCCATATCAGTACACGGGGTCGTCTTCTCAATTCCGGCAGAAGTTTCTCGTATTCATCCTTGCTTAATACCAGGGAACGTATCTTCCGCTTAATATATCGTTCTGTTTTTCTACTCAAATCATTGAGGTGATATTGATCAATATTCCCCACTAATAAAAGATCAACGATGCCCGTATCTTTACCTTCCGCGTAATCGTCAATCAGGTATGCTTCTTCAAGGTCGCCCAATCTGTTGACGATACCTTCTATGACCTGATCAATACCCATTACTTTGCTCACTATGGACTTGAGCTCTGGAAATAGCGGATGTGTAGTATCTGCAGAATAATAGACCTGACGGCCGTCTCTTTCGGATTTGAGAAGTTTTGTTTTTGTAAGCTGGTTGAGTTCTTCCCGGACCGAGTTAGTTGAGACATTGAACTCCTTGGCCAGTTCTCTCAGGTATGACTTAGTCTCCGGGTTAAAAAAGAAACGGATCAACAGTTTTATCCTCGTCTTTGAGGCTATGAGTCCTGCAAATAGATTCTCCATAACTGGACACCTTATGAGTAGTATACCTACTCATAACATATCATACGTGTTTGTCAAGATGTTTTTTGTATTTTAATCCACAGATTTCGCAGATTGCACAGATTAAGTTAGTCACTTGAAAGACAATGCGAATTTTAGCTTTCTTTTTCAACTGGCATTTGACTTTCAATTTCTTAAGGACGGGGGTCGCTCCTGTCAAACCTGAGTTGAGCAACCTGATCGGACACTAAACCGACCATGAATATTAAAACAGCCACAGTCATTAACATGGCTGACGTCGGGCCATAGCGTGTTCCGAGAATAAATATTTTAAAGAGACCGTATCCAAGTCCAGTGAGAAACATTAAGACACTGACAGGTAGAAACACTCTCATCGGTGAAAACAGTGTCGCGATTTTTATAATAATCAGGAAAAAGCGAGCTCCGTCATTGAAAAGACTGATCTTGCTTTTTCCCTTGCGTCTGGATGTTTTAATCGGAATATATGCCAAACTGAACCCGGAACGCACAACGGCCATAGTGATGGTCGTGGGATAGGAAAAGGTATTGGGCAGCAAATAGACAAAACGGCGCGCCACGTCGGCTTTTATCGCCCTGAATCCCGATGTTAAATCCTCAATCCTGCGTTTACACATATACGTGGCAAACCAGTTGTATATTTTGTTAACAATATTCCTGTGAAATGAGGTTTCCGAGCCACGTGTTCGAGCGCCCACAACCATGTCGTATGTTCCCAGTTTCTCAAGCAATTGCGGTATATCTTCCGGCGCATGCTGGCCGTCGCCATCAAGTGTTACCAGAACTTCACCCAGCGCATTCCGAATGCCCGTCTTTACCGCCGCGCCGTTGCCTATATTATACGGGTGAGATATAACCTGGGCCCCTGACTCGGTTGCCTTTTCACCTGTCCCGTCATCAGAGCCATCATCCACAACAATAATCTCGTAACTGCAATCAAGGGCATCCATCACCTTGCGTGTTCTTAAGACAATATCTGCGATGTTCTCTGCCTCTCGATAGACAGGTATGATTATACTCACATCAGAACTATCTTTGGACTCTTCAAAATCCGGTTTTCTTCCCATATACTCTTCCTTTCGAAAAAACTTGGGTAACGCCTGGATATCTTATTTCTTTTCACCTTCTTTATCGGTCATATCCCGATTTTGCTGTAGCGAATTATTCTTTATAATGTTTAGTATTTTTTCCGTATCAGGGATATATACTGATAACCTCGCATGTTTTGTACTATCGCTAATAAAATCCCTGATATTTTTATCCCCTTTTAAATCCATTAACCGGTCAACAGTTTTAGTTAACAGATTGTCCTGTCCTGTTAAAAAATATAATTCGATCAGGGCGAGATGGGCGTTGACGCTTTGCGGTTTCTTTTTTAGAAAAGTTCCCCAATATTGAATTGCCTTTTCCGTCTCCCCTCTTTTCCTGAATACTTCCGCAATAACAGCGAGAGGTATAGTCCTTTCGGGATCCAGGTTTAATGCCTTTTGAGATTCTATCATAGCCGCTTTCAACCGATCGAATTTCAACAATGCAAGGCTTAAAAGCTCATGTAGTTCGGCACTGTCAGGATTTATGCCCAGCGCCTTGATAGCGTATGAATATGCCATCTTTGTATTACCTTTTTTTAGCTCTATCATGCCTAAGCCATGTAACGACGGTGTATAGAGGGGATAGATGGAGAGAGCCTTTTTAAATTTGGCAATTGCCCTGTCATCTCTTCCCACAATCCTGTAGATTTGGCCCAGGTTATGCTCACAAATCGCCGCTATTTTTAGATTCGGGTGTCTGTTTAATTGTGACGCCTTGTTGAACTCGGCAAACGCCTCCAATAAAAGCCCTTTGTTAAAGTACACATTGCCAAGGTTATTGTGCGGTCGGCTCAAATCTGGATATTTATTTACGTTATCTGTCCATAAATTTAGATCACTTCTTAATATTTCATTTCGCGTATGAACGGTATGCCCCATGTCATACAACAGAAATGCTATTCCAAGCACAACGATAAGATGAATGGATCTCTTATAAGACAGGTAATCAAGCACCTTTAACATCAGGATTGCCACGGGAACAAAAAAGAACATTGATGGAATGTAATTTCTATGTTCATAGATGAGTTCCAGAGGGATGATGGAGCCTTCAATCAAATGGTTTAAAAAGAAAAAAATGATGCAAAAAGAAATGAGCGGTCTCTTGCGGGCGGCGAATATGGCATATACATTGATGAAAACAATCAACAGAATGGCGGGCAAAGTAGTCCACGGATCAAAAAGTGTCCGAGATATATCAATATCATGTATCAGGGCGAAGCGCGAGTGGATCGGATAAAGCAAGAGAGAGACATAAAAGACTATCACCCTTGGCTCGGTCAGAAGCCTCTCCACCAGGGTAAACGGCCTGTTGCTGTAACCTGTAAGAATGGATGACATATCCGTATAGAATGCCCCAAGTGCAAGAAGTATAAGGAGGGGAACAACAACAATCTTTAAGTTTTTCCTGATACTTTCTCTTGTCACACCCTGGACGAGGAAAAGGTCATAGAAAAACAGGCTCACCGGCAACATGGCGGCGTTCTGCTTGCAGCCGATAGATAAAAGGGCGGAAAGGGCGCATAAGACAAAAAATGCCATGCCTTTCCATAAATCATCAGAAGTCCTTCCCTTGAGATAGAAATACATGGCCATAATATAGAACATCCCCGCCATGCTCGCCATTCGCTGGACGATGTAGCTCACGGCAAGAACCTGAATTGGACTTACCGCCCATAGAAATGTTGACAGGAGGGCGATAGAGTAAGCGTTTGCCCCATAACGCTCTCTTAGAATGGAAAGCCTTAAGGTGTTATAGATAAAGAGAAACAGAAAAATGGCGCTTATATAATGGATGGCCAGATTAACCAGATGATAGCCGAATACATTCAGACCGCCAAAGTAATAGTTTAAGGCAAAACTAAATAAAGAAACGGGCCTTGATATCCTGTTCTGTAAATAAAAGGTCCTTTTGATTTCCGGCCAGGACAGGTTTTTCAGATGAACATTGGTGTTTTCCAGGATATTTCCTGTATCATCAAGATGCCACTCGCCATGGAAGCTGTTACCATAAATGATTAACAGAAATACGAACAGCGCAATGAACACAAAAGTATACCTTTTGCCGTCAGATAATTGACACCTCGTGTTCAATTTAAAATCGTTATCTTTCGTTATCATTTCTTTACTTCCATTACGGCATACCCGTTTGACGCATAAATGGGACGCCAATATTCTTTCGCAAGACCCATGAAGCGTGCAATCGTCTCCTCTGAAAAATTGTCGTGCAGATATTTATTGAACAGGCCGATTCGCATCAGGACATGTGTACATTCAAGGGACTGTAAATATTCCTGAAAATCGTGTCTATCCTTTGATGCTTTTACCATGTCATTTATGGTCTTCATCCCGAAAGACGAATCATAATAGTATGGCCTGTCAAGATAGTAGCCTCGCCTGCCCAGGAACATAAAAAATATTCTGGAATCATCGGGCAGGTTTTCGTTGATATATTTCACCGCCGGGTAACTCCCTATATTGCGGGTCAGAAATTCGTCTCTTGTTTCCTGATGAAAAACGTACCTTGCGGGTTTTATAATATAAAAATAATCTTTCATGTACAGAAAATTAAAGGTTATCAGGATTACTGTTATAGAAGATATGATAATGATACCAATGTGGCCGGTGGGTCTGGACAGCCTGTCTGCCCATTCGACAAGATTCCTGATTCCCATCACACTCAGAATTGCCATGAAAGGAACGATCGGCACAATGTATCTGACACGTATGATTGTGAGAAAACATGCCATAAGGAGGAAAAAAACTGAAAATAACAGAAAAAATGCCCTGTCACGGCTATAATCTTTCTTCAGAAAGGCGAAGGGAATCATGATGATGAGAATCGGGTTCAGGGCACCATCAAAATACTGAGGGGAGCTATCCTTCCCCTGAAAAAATATCCGAATCGGAACGAAAAAGGTCTCCCAGAAGCTCTCCCCGAACATTAGTTCTCTCCTCTGAAAAATACTGGAAGCCCAGTTGCTGTCGGCAGTTGCCGCTACGGCGCCACCCGCTTCACCTGTGTGATGGAGAAACCTGAAAAAATGATCAAAAAGTGGAAAGAGAGGATTTCCTGTCTGTATATAGTTTTTAATAAACCAGGGTGACACAATGAGGAGGGTAACAAGAAAAAATACAACGCCATATTTTACCGACTGCAGCTCCTTTTTAGTATCTCTCGAGTAATAATATACTACCATGAGGTTCAAAAAAAACCACGCGAGCAGGGCATTATATTTAGACCCTGCGGCCAGACCCATACAGACGGCTGAGAGGATGAACCATTTCGCATATTTGTAATCTTCATTCTGCCATTTTATCCACGCCAGTATGCTTGCAGTTGAAAAAAAGACCATTCCAAGATCCACATAGGCTGTAGTTGACAGGCGAACTACAACGGGTGTGCTGAAAAAGATCATGAAACCGAGAAGCCCCCAGTTTCTGCCAAACCTTTTTCCGAGATATCGATACACCAGCAACCCTGTGCCGCAACCAAAGGCAAAATGGATAAATTTCGGTATGATATCATTCTTAAAATAAAGCGGTATAAGATAAAGAAGGTCAATATTCATGGGATAGTAGGAAAAATTCGCCCAGGGAATCTCATAAAATCCTCCATGGGTCAGCCAGAGCTTGGGAATTGCCAGGTGATGAATCAGGGCATCTCTTGATATTGGCGGGGTCAGATTAAGGAAAAGCTCGATGATCACAAACACTGAAATAACTATGTATAACAATGATGTAATAATTTTACTGTTCCAGTGTTTTTCGATCATTTTTTTCTCAATACCGTGGTAATTAGAGTCTTTAACAAAAGGCTAAAGGATTAAGGATCAGGGATCAAGGGAAAACCTTTAGTCCTCAGTCCTCATAACTCATTGCTCAGTATAGCAGGACTCTTATTTTCCCAGCCCCTTGCGCACTGCAGAAATAACGGCTTCATTCAGATAAATCCCGGCATCTTTCAAGCGGTTCACCATGCTATCAAACAAGGCAACATCACCATGTCGCACCGATTTCGCCACAATTCCCAGAGTCCCCATTACTGGAATCTGTAATGCGACAGCTATATTACGAGCATCCTTGTCATCAAGCAAAGCACAGATGCCAGGATTTCGACGGGCATGCTCAATAACCTCGGATTCTCCCCGTCCTAACTGCCAATAAGCAAGTGGCGTCAGCGCGGGTTCCAATGTGATTTGCTTAAGCCATGGCAGTTTGCCAACCACCATCAACATAGGATCATTATCGGGTCCCTGTAATATCTCTTCCACCACTGCCTGTGGAACAACAACCATCGTGAATCGCTGCGGCAGAAGCTCCAGCAAACCTGCCTTCGCCAGCGAAATCAATGGCGAAGCATTACTTACAACTGCACTCATTATCATTTCTCCTGCGCTGCCTTTAGAATTTCTTCAGCTGTTTCCTGAAAAGGCGATACAGAAAAACGCTTCAGTGATGTGATAAATTCCGCCCTGCTCAACCCGGAAATTTCAGCGGCCTTTCCCTGACTAACCATTCCTGTTTCATACCACTTTACAGCAGCCGCCAGACGCAAATCAGAAGCCAGCTCAGTGGGGGTTTTCCGCAGCCCGAGAAACACCTCATCCGGCATTGTGATCTCTATCGTCGTGCTCATAGCCTTAATCCTCCTTGCTTTATTTCTCCGCCTTTGAAATGACAGACTTTCGAGTTCATCAACCTTAACCCCACTTTAAATTAAACCCGAACCAAGGTCAAGTTTGATTTAAGTATAGACCGGAAAACAGAAATCCCGAAATAGCGATGCACAACAGAAATAATAGGGGTCGGGGGCCAGGAAACTTAAAACCCGAAACTGAAGACCCCATTCGTTCGAGATGACAACAAATAGAAAAAGGGGCCGATGCCCCATCGGCCCGACATTCGGCCTGTTCGGGGAACAGGCCCTACATACAATACCCCAAATTCTTGAGCTGTTTACCGGATATTTACACCGGATCACAAAAAAAGAGAAGGAAACACGAAGCTTCCTTCTCTTTCTTGCTGTTTCATTAACCAGATTGTCAAGTGTTGAGACCTGATCCCTGATTACGTGTGTTTCCCTACTCATTACTCATTACGGTTTTAGAGTTTCCGTAATCTCACCTGTACTGGTAACCGTATAATAGTGCTCACCACCGTCGGGTGTTGCCCTGATCCAGGTGTTATCCATTGCCGTGGTTACGTATTGTGTATCCCTGAATCCACCCTCTCCCAACATAGCCTCGGTTAAGTCAGTCCAGTCCTTACTAGGGTTGTCTGCCAGATAGGCCATCGCCGAGGTGTATGCGTTCTTTACTGATGCTCGGGCCGCGACATCCTGGGCATTTTTCTTATACTTGATGAAGTTAGGAATCGCGATGGCCGCCAGGATACCGATAATCGCGATGACGATCATCAGCTCGATCAGCGTAAAACCCTTCTGATCTCTCTTTTCTCTCAATTTCATTAACATAACATGCCTCCTGTATTTGGTTTATTGAGTTAACTTAGTTTGTCTTGTTGTTTAGAATCTTATTAAAAACTTTGAATCCCCACCCCCCTTTCTCTAAATTCCTCTATCAATTCTTATATTCTCTTTTCCGTTTAGTGTTTAGTAATCATAAATAGCAATTAACATGCCACATTGACTTCTTGTTGATAATCAGTTTTCCAAGTCGCGAGGACTCTATTTATAACGCTTTCCTCACACCAGACAAAAAAGCTCAGCCTTTATCATTCATGCGTAATCAGCAAATATGGTGATTTTCACTGTTGTACGGGAATTTTCACCAGATCTCTTATTTGATGGACTCGTAAAAAGTCTGTCATTCCCGTGAAAACGGGAATTCATAAATAGCTAAGTATTTGAAAGGACTAGGTTCCCGCTTTCGCGGGAATGACGGAAAATGGTATTTTGGGACTTTCAAGTAACTTAAATTTGCAAATGTGTTTAAGTGGCTCATATTTCTAACATTTACCAGTAGCGTGCCCCCTCTGTGGGGCACAGAGACCCCACGCTACGTAACAAATATGTTACTTTCCATTATAATGCCGACGCGTCGGCATAGTGGCGCTTTTTACGAATCCACCCTTATTTTATGTCCAGTTTTTCGAGCCTGTACAGGAGGGAATCATAACTCACATTGAGATACCGGGCTGCTTTCGTCTTTGAATTATTAGCCTTCTTCAATGCCTTTTCAATGAAAAGCTTTTCGATTCTTTTCATTTCCTCGTTCAGGTTGATCCCTCCTTCATCAAAATCAATATGGGTGGCGGATTCTGAATCTTCTTTATCCTCTTCAGATATGACAAGGGTTTCCGGCAGGATGATATTACCTGTCTCCAGGGTAACACTTCTTTCAATGATGTTTTCCAATTCCCTTACATTGCCTGGAAATGGATATTTCATAAGGAGTTGAAGAGCGTAGGGAGATATCTTCTTGATCTCCTTTCCAAATTCCCTCGAATACTTTTCTATGAAATAATTTGTCAGTAAAGGAATGTCTTCTTTTCTGTCTCTAAGAGGGGGTATCTTTATGGGGATGACATTCAGTCTGAAATGGAGATCTTCTCTGAATTCTCCGTTTTTCACCTTTTCTTTCAGATCCTGATTTGTAGCGGATATTATCCTCACATCCACCTTAATGTCTTCTGCCCCTCCCAACCTTCTGAAGGTCTTTTCCTGAACCACCCTGAGAAGCTTCACCTGAAGAAACGGGTATAATTCGCCAATCTCATCAAGGAATATTGTCCCACCGTGGGCAACCTCAAACAGGCCCTGTTTATCCGTATGAGCACCGCTGAAAGATCCCTTCATGTAACCGAAGAATTCACTCTCCAGGAGATTTTCCGGAATGCCGCCGCAATTTATCACGACAAAAGGTTTGTCTTTCCTCGGACTATTTTCATGGATTGCCCTTGAGACCAGTTCTTTGCCTGTACCACTCTCACCCAGGATCAAAACATTGGCGGATGTATCCGCCACTTTTTTGACAAGGGAATAAACCTTTAGCATGCCCTTGCTTTTCCCGACCATATTTCCGAAGGATACCGCTTCTTCCACACCCTTCATGAAAATGGCGTCTTCTTCCTTGACTCCCTTCTTGCTGAGGGCATCCTTTACCGTGGATTTGAGATCCTCCACGTCAAAATTCTTCTCCAGATAATCAAACGCCCCCTCCTTCATAGCTGCAACCGCCGTTTCTCCCGAAGCGTAACCCGTAATCAATATAACCATTGTCTCCGGAGAAATCTCCTTGATCGCTTTCAGGAGATCGATTCCGTCAATCTTCGGCATCTTGAGATCGGTAATGACCAGATCAAATTTCTTTTTTCTGCAGAAACTTAATGCTTCTTTCCCTCCGGAAGCCGCATTTACTTTATATCCCTCCCTGGTCAGCATAATCTCGAGGAATTCTCTCATACCCTGATCGTCATCAACAACGAGAATTCTGGCCATTTAAGACCTCCTGTCCAAATTTTTCGGAAGCAACACGACACATCGCGTCCCTTTATTTAATTCGCTATCGATTCTCAACTTCCCCTCGTGACTTTCAACGACTCTGTTCACAATGGCAAGCCCAAGGCCTGTGCCCTTTTCCTTTGTCGTGTAAAAGGGTTCCAATATTCTGTCCAGATATTCTTTGCCGATTCCAGACCCTGTATCGCCTATACGGATCTCAAGATATTCTTTTCCATTTTCATTCATAACCGTGGCAGTCCTGATTTTCAATTTTCCTCCGTCCGGCATGGATTGAACAGCATTTAACGCAATGTTCCACAGTGCCTGCCTTATCTCTGCTTCATTCCCGTAAACACTGTTTTGATCACACAATTCCTTTACTACTTCAATATTTTCATTCCAGTCAGGGCCGAATTGAACAGATTCGATAATGTCATCTATCATATTTTTTACATCCATCGCACAGGGATCTCCGGGGGAAGGTCTCGCCAGAAGCAAAAAGTCCCTTGCCAGACTTTCAAGCTGATCTTTTCCCCTGATAATAATATCCATCAGTTTTTTATCCGTACCCTCCAGATCAAGACCCTTCTCCAGTAACTGGATCGAACCGCTTATCGATACCAGAGGGCTCCGCAATTCGTGAGCTAAAACTGCCGACATTTCACCAATGAGGGCAAGTCTTTTATTTTTTTCGACATCCCTCTCCATCTCTTTTACGGATGTTAAATCCTGAAATATTATAATCCTCCCTATACTTTCTCCCTTACTATCTATCAGGGGGGAAAATGAAAAACCCAGCATTATATGCTTTCCATCATTTGAGGTAATGGTCATCTCAAATCTGTTTTGTGGTAGTTCATATTCCCTTTCACTTCTTCTCTCTCCATCCGTTTTTCTATAGATCATTCCGGACAGATTGACAAATATATCATCGATGTTTCTATCCTTGATTTCAAAGAACGAAAAGCCCGTAATCTCTTCCGCAGCCTTGTTAAAGGATTTTATTCTCCCCTGGAGATCAACCGTCATAATACCTGTACTGACAGATTCAATGATACTCCTGTGAAGCAAATCGAGTTGATTAAAGGCGCTTTCCTTTTCGGAAAGAAGCACCCTTGTTTTCTTCTCCTGTTCGACCAAAAAACTGGCCAGGGAGGCAATAATATAAAATGATACGATATAGATGAAAATCCTCGCGAAGACATACCCCGGGCTGAAATCGTATTCATGTACCGTACTGTAAAAAGGATGAATTACATTATAAAATTCCAGATCGATCAAAAGACCGTAGAGGATACCGCTCGCCGAAGCGATCATAATCCCCCCTCTTCTTCCAAGGAACAATGCTGAATAGATGATTACGAGTGGATATAACATAGAATAAATGCTCTCAATCCCACCCGTTACATAGACAAGGATCGTAATTAATATGACATCAGAAAGACTCTGGATGCGCACATTAAATTTTATATTATCTATTTTTTTTAACAGAAATGTGTAGAGAATAGAGAGGAAATAGGTTGTCCCTATAATTATATAGACGAAATACAGGGCTGCAGGCGGCAGTGATTTCGTCCCTTGAAGCTGGATAAAGGCCGCGATGCCGAGCAAAAAGGAGACGATTGCAACCCTTAAAAACATCAACCACCGGAGTCTTACCAATGTGTTTTCTTCGTATAATGATTTGTTTTTCATATTTGCGAACTCGCGAATCGAGGCACCAGGTTAAATAATATCGTAAACCTTTATAGTTAGTAACACAAATTCCATGTCTTGAAAATTAATTTGGTGACACCGATAATATTTTCCTTTATCATACTTGATGGCTTCGTAAAAAGTCGAAAATCGAGTCACTCCCGCGAAGGCGGGAGTCCATAAATATTTAAAAAGACTGGATTCCCGCTTCCGCGGGAATGACAAAAGGGTAGAAATTAGACTTTTTGCGAAATTATCATACTTCGAAAATATAAAATATTTTTCTCCTCTATCCTTTAAATAATGCAAAGACCTCTAATCCCTTTACTTACTGCGCTCATCGCCGGAATAACGGCGGGAAGCCTGATCCATATATCCGATCCTGCCGCCATCTTATTCCTTTTTTTCTCTTTCATTTTCCTTTGCCTCTCAATTATCAAAAAATGGAGGTCCCCTCTTCTCTTCTTTTTGCTCATTTCATTATTCTTTCTCGGCATTCTCAATATAAATCTTTACCTTTACCAAAAACCCGGCAAGACAGACATCTCACTTTATACAGGTAAAAATAAAATAACAGTGGAAGGGTTGATCTGTAAAACCCCCCGTGTGCTTCCTCATAAAACCGATCTTATCGTTTCAACAACAAGAATTATCAAAAATGGATATGACACACCCGTGGAGGGGAGAATACTTCTTTCAGTCAAGGATAATAATCAATCATTCAAATATGGCGATTACATCAGAGCAAAAACCAGACTTAAAAAACCACACAGTTTCAATAATCCCGGCGGTTTTGATTATGAAAGATATCTCCTTTACAAAGGCATTAAGGTACGGGGATTCATAAACAATTCAGCAGAGATTGTCATCTTAAGAGAAAACAGGGGGAACATCCTCAAGATCCGGCTCGAAAAGTTCAGAACGTCTATGAGAAACCTCATTTCAGCAACCTCACCCAACTACGAAGGGAAAATCCTGCAGGCCCTTATTTTAGGAGAAAAAGGACAAATACCTGAAGATATTCTGGAAAATTTCAAACGTACCGGCATTTCTCATGTCCTGGCTATATCGGGTCTGCATATCGGGATTATCGCCTTTTTAGCCTTGATCCTTATCAAAGCCATTATGAAATCTTCTGAATATCTCCTCCTGAAGTTCAATATAATAAAGATCTCGGCAATCTTCGCCATCATACCAATTATTGGCTATGCCTTCGTTGCAGGCCTTGGAATCTCGACGATCAGGGCGACTATAATGATCCTTACATTTATTTTAGCTGTCCTCCTCGGCAAGGAACGGGATCTCTTGAATACCCTGGCTCTGGCGGCATTTATTATTCTTATTGTTACACCGGTTTCTCTCTTTGATGTTTCCTTTCAGCTTTCATTCACAGCCGTGGCCGCCATCCTGATTATAGCCCCCAGACTGTCCGCCCTTATCCCCAGACGGGATTACGATGAAACGGACAAATCCCCCCCTTCACTGAAAAGAAAATTTGTTTTCAATCTTCTTCTTTTTATTATTGTCTCTCTTGCCGCGACTATAGGCACACTGCCATTAATCGCTTTTTATTTCAATAGATTATCTACGGTTACACTCCTTTCAAACATCATGATCATACCGATAATCGGATTTGTTGTCCTTCCCCTCGGTTTACTAACGATAATAATTGCACCGTTTAGCAGTTCACTTGCCGTTTTTTTGATTAAGATTGCCTCCTTTTTTGCAGGAATTTCCGTTTCGATTATTAATTATCTGGCATCATTTTCGTTTTCGTCTTTTTTCGTCACCACACCGACACTGATTGAAATTGCGTTCTATTATCTCCTCATTATCGCAGGGGTGAACGTACTCGACAGGTTAAAGTTGAAAAAAACAGATCAAACAGATATCGAATCCCCTCTTAAAGGCACCATCCTTAAAATCACTTTAGCTTTCATCGTTATTTTCTTTACAGCCGATTTCATTTACTTACACCTGAAGGCAACGAACGCAGATCAACTCCAGGCTGCCTTTATCGATGTCGGACAGGGCAGCTCTACCCTTGTTGAATTCCCGGGAGGCAAAACAATGCTTGTTGACGGTGGCGGATTCTATGACAAAGGCTTTGACACGGGAAAATATGTGGTAGCTCCTTTCTTATGGCACGAAAGGATAAAGAAGGTTGACATAGTCGTCCTCACGCACCCCGATCAGGATCATTTAGGTGGACTCATATATATACTTGAAAATTTCGACATAAAGGAGGTCTGGTCAAACGCCCAGGAATCAAATCGTGAATCTTATCTTGACTTCAAGAAGATCATAAGAAAAAAGAATATTCCTCATAGGATCGTAAGCAGGGAAACACCCGAAATTAAAATCGGTAATACTGTTGTCAGAATATTAAATCCGGCAAAGCCGATTAAAAAAGAAGAGGATCCTCCTTCCTGGATATTTGATTTCAATAACAATGGAGTGGTTATGAAAATCACCTTCGGAGATATAAGTATTTTATTGCCTGCAGACATAACAGGGACTGCTGAAAGAGATCTTGCCATGCATGGAACTGATTTGAGAAGTAATATTCTCATGGCACCTCATCACGGAGCACATACGTCAAGCACAATTCCTTTTCTCAAAGTGACTCGGCCCGAAATAGTCGTCTTCAGCTGCGGTGCGGATAACGCTTTTCATTTTCCTCATCCGGAGGTACTCAACAGATACAGAAAAATCGGTGCAAGGATATTCAGAACTGATAAAAACGGCGCAATTACGATAAAAACAGATGGGAAAAGTATAGGGATCAAGTGTCAGGTTTCAGATGTCAGTAATTTATCTTAAAATTATACTTCGAATCCCTATCCTGTACATGCTGATAATAATATTGCCTTTAAAGGTGATCTATGGTATCAATCTGGATTTCGATATCAGGGATTTTCAAATCATAATATTGCATTGAAGAACAAAATGGATAAAATTACTTCAGTTAGAGGATTTAAAGACATATTACCCGGTGAAACGGAAAAGTGGCACTTTGTCGAAGAAAAGGCCCGGGAAATATTCACGAATTTCGGAGTCCGTGAGATTAAAATCCCCATTCTTGAAAAAACAGACCTTTTTAAGAGGGGTATCGGAGAGGCAACGGACATCGTGGAAAAGGAGATGTACACTTTCCGTGACAGGGGAGATGAATATCTGACTCTCCGCCCGGAAGCGACTGCATCGGTCATACGGGCATACATTGAACATAATATGCACGCATCCGAACCTGTGACAAAGCTGCTTACCATAGGTCCCATGTTCAGACGGGAAAGACCGCAGAAGGGTAGATTCAGACAATTCCATCAGATCAACGTGGAAATAATCGGCCAGAAAGATCCCCGTGTAGACGCGGAACTTATGTTAATGTTAGTCGAGTTTTTTTCAGCAGTTGGTCTTGGTAATCTGAAACTTGAAATCAACTCTCTGGGATGTTACCGGTGCCGCCCTTTCTTTCGTGAAACGGTTACCGATTTTCTCAGAGGTAAAGAGGAGAGCCTCTGCCCCGACTGTCACAGACGTCTCAAGACCAATCCCTTGAGAATCTTTGACTGTAAAGTGGAAACGTGTCAGGAAGTCATAGCTGAAGCGCCTGTAATCCTGGATTTTATCTGTGACGAATGCAGAGAACATTTTGAAAAAGTTAAAGAATACCTGGCAATTTTTGATATTTTCTACGTAATCAATAAAAAAATGGTCCGGGGTCTTGACTACTACACACAAACTGCGTTCGAAGTCATCACTGAATCACTGGGAGCCCAGAATGCCGTGGCAGGAGGTGGTCGATACGATGGTCTGATAAAAGAACTTGGCGGAGAAGATATACCGGGCATCGGATTCGCCATAGGTATCGAACGTTTGATATCTATGATCCCCATGAAAAATGAGAACTTTGTTAAATACCCCCACCTGTTTATCGCGGCTCTCGGGGAAGATGCACAGAGATTTGCCTTTACGTTAACGAACAAACTTTGCATGGCCGGAATTAGAACTGAAATGGATCTCTCCGACAAGAGCCTTAAAAGCCAGATGAGACGGTCCAATAAACTGAAATGTCTCTACACCCTCATCATAGGTCAAAAAGAAATAGAGGAAAACAAAGCCGAGTTAAGGAATATGAAAGAGGGAACACAGGAAACCGTGGAACTTGATAATATAGATAATATCATGAAAATTGTTTCAAATTAAAAATTTGAAGGACTCGCAAAAAGTCGAAATATGCACAATTTTGTCATTCCCGTGAAAACGGGAATCCAGTCTTTTCAAGTGTTTAGCTCTCTATGGATTCCCGCCTACGCGGGAATGACAGACTTTTTACGAATGCATCAAATTTAAAATTAAGAATTAAACATTGTTTAAGAGGTAACACGTTGTCAAAATTCATTACCGAAAAAAAGAGAACCCACTATTGCGGTGACCTTAGATCACCCCATGCAGGAAGCGAAGTCATACTCATGGGATGGGTGCACAGAAGAAGGGATCATGGAGGAGTAATCTTTATAGATTTACGGGATAGAGAGGGTATCGCTCAGATTGTTTTCAATCCGGAAATTAATCCTGAAATCCACACGGAAGCACACAGAATAAGAAGTGAGTATGTCCTTGCCGTAAAAGGAAAGGTCAGGATACGGCCTGAGGATATGACCAATCCCTCTATGAAAACCGGCGAAATTGAGGTCATGGCAGATGAACTGGAGATTCTGAATGAATCTAAAACCCCTCCTTTTGTTCTTGAAGATGACGCTGACATCTCTGAGAATATTCGTCTAAAATACCGATACCTGGATTTAAGGCGCCATCAAGTCCAGCAAAATCTCATATTCAGAAGCAAGGTTGCCCAGGAAACCAGAAATTACCTGCAGAAGGAAGGTTTTATTGAAGTTGAAACACCATTCCTGACGAAAAGCACACCCGAGGGTGCCCGTGATTATCTTGTCCCAAGCAGGGTAAATCCGGGAACGTTTTTTGCCCTTCCCCAGTCACCCCAGCTTTTCAAACAGTTGCTCATGGTTTCGGGCTTTGATAAGTATTACCAGATTGTTAAGTGTTTCCGGGATGAAGATCTCAGGGCAGACCGTCAGCCCGAATTTACCCAGATAGATATGGAAATGTCTTTCATTTCAGAGGATGACATCATCAACGTAAATGAAGGACTAATGGCACATATATTCAAAGAGTGTCTCAATAAAGAACTCCATGTCCCTTTTCCGCGAATCACATACAAGGAAGCCATTGAGCGATACGGAAAGGATAACCCGGACACCAGATTCACGCTGGAACTCAGAGATCTCACTGACATCCTGAAGGATTCAGGTTTCGGGGTGTTTTCTGAAGTTGCAGGAAGCGGAGGCATTATAAAGGCAATAAAAGTTGAAGACGGGAAACGCCTTTCTCGAAAAGATCTTGATGAACTTGTCAACTACGTAAGCGACTTCGGAGCAAAGGGTCTCGCCTGGGCAAGGATAAAAGAGGAAGATTGGACATCACCCATATTCAAATTCCTCAAGCCGCAAGAAGTTGCCGCAGTCAATAAAAAAATGGAAGCAAAAACAGGTGATCTGATCCTGTTTGTTGCCGATTCCCCCAGTGTTGTTCATAATGCTCTCGGTAATCTCAGAATCCATATCGCCGGAAAATTAGGCCTCGTCGACCCTGAAGTCTTTTCATTTACGTGGATCACGAAGTTTCCCATGTTTGAGTACAGCGATAAGGAAAAAAGGTTTATGTCTACTCATCATCCATTTACCTCGCCGATGGAAGAAGATATATCCCTTTTAGAAACTGATCCAGGCAAGGTCAGGGCCAGGGCTTATGACCTCGTCCTCAACGGCTCGGAAATCGGAGGGGGAAGCATAAGGATTCACAAACGGGATGTTCAGACCATGATATTTAAGGCCCTTGGGTTAACAGACGAAGAAGCAAGGGCAAAATTCGGGTTTCTTCTTGATGCCCTTGAATACGGCACACCACCCCATGGCGGTATAGCCTTTGGTCTTGACAGAATTATTATGATTATGACGGGTGCCGAATCGATCAGAGACACTATGGCATTCCCAAAAACTCAAAAAGCAACATGTCTTCTTACCGACGCGCCTTCCAGGGTCGGCATAGAACAGCTAATGGAGTTGTCTTTAAAAATAGTATGAAACAGGATTAAGGATTAAGCGGTGGTATTTGATCCCTAATCCCCTAATCCTGATACAGCTTATTTTTTCTTGACAAAAGGAATGGCTTAACTGTATAAAATATCTCAGGTGTAGTGTTTAAAACAACTCGGGGTCGAAATAAAAACAGTTTTTCTTGGCTCATAAGGAGGAAGGCATGAAAAAATTTAGAGTATCCAAGATTTTAATTATCATTCTTGTGTCCATTGGGCTTGTTTTTGTTGTTTCAGGATGTGCCAAAAAACCAGCCGAGACTGTCGTTGTTGAAGAGACCGTTGCTGTTGAAGAAGAAGTAGCGGTTGCGGAGGAAGAAACAGTCCTTGAAGAAGTTGAATCGGTTATGGAAGAGGTTGTAATAGAAGAAGCTCCCGTTGCCGAACAGCATGTTGTAAAAAAGGGCGAGTGCCTGTGGTGGATTGCCGAATATGAAGATGTTTATAACGATCCCTTCATGTGGCCTTTAATTTACAATGCCAATAAGGATAAAATCACGAATCCCGATCTCATTTATCCCGGTCAGGAGTTAAACATCCCCAGAGCCGGATACACAACGGAAGAAATTGAACAATCAAGAAAAGGTGCCGGGGCTCCAAGACCGTATACAGCACCCGAAGGAGCATTGTTACCAATTCAATAATGACAGCACGTAACGTAACGTAACAAAAAAAGAGGGCACGAAAAATGCCCTCTTTTTTTTCGAAATTTTCTCAGATGACAAACCAGTATCCAACATCCAGTATCCAGTCACATTTCATCCACCATCCACTGATCAAATGGCAGCTCTGTAGAATCAAGATGGGCTGGCGCCAGTTCCTGTAAAAAACGTGATGGAGGCAACATGGTGTTCCCCATACCTCTGCTATAATCGATCAGGGGGCGACAAAAATACAACTGGTCTTTGGCCCTTGTTATGGCAACATAAAAGAGCCTTCTTTCTTCATCTTCTCCCCCCGGTTCTTTCAATGCCCGGGCTAACGGCATTCTTCCCTCGGAACACCATATTATGAAAACTGTAGACCACTCAAGGCCCTTGGCCTGATGGATGCTGCTAAGTAAAATCCTGTCATTATTCTCACCTGAACTATATGTATCATTTTCCTCTGTTATATTCGTTAATAATGACAGTTCGCTTAAAAACTCCTCCATGGAGTCAAACTTCGTGGAAAAATTCCCCAACTGACTGAGATCTTCCTCACGGGAGCTGGTATCAGTATATTTTTCCTGCATATACTCCCGGTAACCACTATCCAGTATGGCATCTATAATTTTTACGGTTCCGTTATCCTGATAGAGATCAAGGATGTTTTTGAGTGCATCCCTGAATTTTAAAAGGCCTGGTGTGGCTGATTTTGTAACGCATTTTAAAAAATCTTCAAAATAAATGGATTGCAGAGGTTCCCTTTGGTTGGAAATGAATCCCCAGATTTTATTAGCCGTTATTTTACCTATCTTGTCGTACAGTTGTAATACCCTTTTCCATGCCAGCTCATCAAAAGGATTGACCGTAAGTCTCATAAAGGCTGTTACGTCTTTAATATGAGCCTGCTCGAAAAACCGAATACCGGACCGAACTTCAAAAGGAATTCCCCGTCTCGTCAACTCCATCTGCAGCTCCATGGAATGATAATGGGCCCGATAAAGTACGGCAATTTCCCCGAGAGGAACGCCTTCGCTCAACAAATCGATAATCCGCTGAGAAACAAAATCAGCCTGCTGGATTACATTCCTGACGGGAACGTAAATCGGCCTGACGCCCTCCCCCCTTACGGACCTTAATTCCTTGTGAAACTGCTTCTCGTTATTCGTTATACTCATGTTGGCGATGTAAAGAATTTCGGGTGTACTGCGGTAGTTAGTTTCCAGTTTATATATTTTCGCGTCAGGATATCGATCAGGAAAATGAATAATATTGGAGAAATCCGCGCCTCTGAAAGAATATATACTTTGCGAATCATCCCCGACAACCATAATGTTTCTGTGATGCGATGCCAGGAAATCCAAAATTTCCGCCTGGACAATATTAGTGTCCTGATATTCATCCACCAGAACATGCAAAAACCTGTGTGAATATTCCTTTTGGACCTCGGGAAAGTTGGCAAGGAGTTCCCTTACGTTGATAAGAAGATCATCGAAATCCATCATGTTTAATTCTTTTTTGCGAATTCCGTACCGGCTGGCAACCATACGAATTTCATCAAGGCACGAATAAAAATAGGGATAGCGTCCGGTAACAACACTATCAATAGTACCTTTCGTATTCATGGCATAACTTATGATATCCCCCAGAACATTCCCCTTGGGAAACCTGCCATTTTTCGTTTTGAATCCCAGTTCGGAAATGCATGTATTGACCAGTTGTCTGGAATCTTCCTGGTCCATGATTGTATAATCAGGATTATAGCCGAGAAGGCGGCCGTATCTCCTTAACATGCGATTTCCCAGATGGTGAAAGGTGCCTCCCCACAACCTTCCTATATCTGCATCTGTAAGCGCTTCTACTCTGGAAAGCATTGTGCGGGCAGCTTTATTGGTAAAAGTGGCAAGAAGAATACGCTCCTGGCTGACATCAGATTCTATCAAACGGGCTACCCGGTAGGTCAAAGCACGGGTCTTGCCGCTTCCGGCACCGGCAATGACAAGAATTGGCCCCCCTTCAGCCATAACAACTTCCAGTTGCTCGGGATTAAGATGTTTTTCGTAATCAATCATGGCTATATGAGTTTCAGGTTTAAAGTTTCAAGTTCCAAGTTGTTATTCCAAGTTCCGGGAACTTCGAATTTTAGGCTTTAGATTTTAAACTTTTCTTTATCTCTTCGACTGTTTCCTTACTGCTGAGAGAGAGAAAATCTTTGAGAAGTCCTTCGGTCTGGTAAAACCCAATCAAAGGTGCCGTTTTTTCATTATACGTTTCCAGCCGGTTCGTTATGGCATCTTCCGTTTCATCGTCTCTCTGTGTGACGGGAGAACCGCATATTTTGCACTTCCCGCCCGGTGCAGGCGGATCGCTTTTTATATTGTATATTGCCTGACAGTCAGGATTAGAACATGTTCTCCTCGTCGTAAGACGATCCAGAATAACGTCCTTTGGAACATTGAGATTAACGGCCAGATCCAGATTGATATTCAATTTTTCAAGGAGTATTTTTAGTTCCTCTGCCTGAGGAATCGTCCTCGGAAAACCGTCCAGGATAAATCCTTTTTCGCAGTCATTTCCCTGAAGACGGGCCTCCATTATTTTCATAATGAGGAAATCAGGAACAAGATCGCCCCTGTCCATATACTCTTTCGCTTCCTTACCCAGATCCGTTCCCTCCCTTACGGCTGCACGGAGAATATCCCCAGTTGAAATCTGAACTGATCCATCAAATTCTGAAAGAAGCTTGGCAACGGTCCCTTTGCCGGCACCGGGCGCACCTAAAAGTATGATTTTCATATAAAACCTCCACATTCATTATTCATTTTATCTTTTGATTTATAATTTCTGTGTATTCTCAAGGCAGGGAACTATAGAAAAAACTATCATCCGGGTCAAGCAAATAGATGAATTTTGCAATATAATAAATTGGGACTGCTGTACAGCTGCCCCAATTTATTAACAGTCCAATCTGAATATCTATGGAATGAGTTTTTTCCTGTATTCATCATCATTTTTCTCATAGATATCAAGTGGTGGCGGTGGAATAATAAATTGATTATCTTCGATCCTCTTAACGCTCGTCGTGGCACGAAGAATCGAATACCAGTCTCCTATATCATTACCCTCTTCATCAACTATATTGAATCCATGTACAACCATGAGACCCAGATCCATAGCTTTTGTTTCCATATTCAGGACTAATTCTTTCAGGGTTTCAGTGGTAAATTCTCTTTTCTTCCACAGTTTAGTAACGAGAATGTACCTCTTGTCAACACCGATTATCGCGCCGGGATACATATCAGAACCGCTTACATAATAATTTAAATCAGGTTTTACCTCATAATTTTCAAAGGCCTGAGTGACATCACCGCTCGGATCGATATGCCCATAATCAGACACGCGCAATCCCGCACATCCTGAAGTACATAAAAACAGAAGGACACAAACAAAAGAAATTGCATATGTTCTTTTTGTTAATTTCACAACGATACTCCTTTTTTGCAAAAAGTCTTGTCGTTTTTTCTATCATTTTTCCTTATAATAACCAATAGAAAAATCAGGCATGTATGACATCAAAACATGTCACATCAAATACGACATTAGGCCTCACATTGGAATAAAATATCCTGGGTAATGTGTTCTCAGAAAGTACAGAATAGAATTGGTGCCTGGGGAGAGAATCGAACTCTCACAGTGACAAGCACCGAGGGATTTTAAGTCCCTTGCGTCTACCAATTCCGCCACCCAGGCACATTCAGTTGAATAGATGGAAATTTATATTATTTTTAAAATAACATGTCAATATTTTAATTGAAGATCTCTTGCCAGATTCTTTTATTATAATTTTGACAAGTTCGTAAAAAGCTCCACTATGCCGTTTAGAGGCATTATAATGGAAAGTAACATATTTAAAAAGGTATATCTACTTATGTAGCGTGGGGTCTCTGTGCCCCACAGAGGGGGCACGCTACTGGTAAATGTTAAAAACATGAACTACTTTTACAAGGCATGTTTAAGGCCGATGGGGGCATCGGCCCCTACATATAACAGGGCCTGTTCCCCGAACAGGCCGATGCTGTGTATCTGGATAGTGTCCATAAAAATAAACAAGTTATATTAACTTTCCAAACGTATTAAAAATGATACCACTTGAAGGCACATCAGGCAATATGATAAAGGAGATTATCAAAGTTAAATAAGATTTCCGTCAAACCTTTATTTTACTATACGAAAAAGGAGCTGCCTTAAATGAGAGAAGTGGATATCATCATATCGGGAGGAAGAATCATTCAACTGGATGAAAAAGACTCACGCCTTGACATCGGTTCCATAGCAATCGATGGAGACGAAATCATCGCCATAGGAAAAGCAAATGAGATTGAAAACCAGTTTGTTGGCAGAAAGGTAATCAATGCCAGCGGCTGTCTCGTCATGCCCGGGCTTATCAACTGCCACACCCATGCGGCAATGACCTGCTTCAGGGGAATAGCGGACGATTTGGAACTTATGGACTGGTTGAATAATTACATATTTCCTGCCGAGGCCAAAAATGTGAATAAAGAACTGGCCTACTGGGGCAGCCTGCTGGCATGTGCAGAAATGATCAAATCGGGCACAACAACCTTCTGCGATATGTACATCTTCGAAGGTGAAACTGCACGGGCCGCTAAAGAGGCGGGCATGCGATGCCTTCTTGGAGAGGTTCTCTTTGATTTTCCATCACCCAATTTTAAAACACCCGCCGAAGGTCTGGAATATACCCGCATGCTCATTGAAAAATGGGCCGACGATCCACTGATCAATATCATGGTCGAGCCCCATGCCCTTTACACATGTTCCCCTTCCCTTCTCATAGATGCAAGGGAGTTGGCTGACCGGTATAACGTTCCCTTTGCCACCCATCTTCTCGAAAACAGAGGGGAGGTGGAACAATTGAAAGATAAACTCGGCAAAAAGGCAACGGAGTTTCTGAAAGATATCGGCTATCTCAATGAGAGGTTTTTTGCCTTTCACTGCGTCTGTATGGATGAAGAAGACATGAAAATGTTTGCCGATCATGGTTGCAAGGTCGTCCATAATCCCGAAAGCAACATGAAGCTTGCCTCCGGTGTTGCACCCGTATCCAGTATGTTGAACCACGGTGTTATCGTGGGGCTCGGAACCGATGGCTGCGCCAGTAACAATAATCTTGATATGTTCGGTGAAATGGATACGGCGGCCAAGCTTGGGAAGGTTGAACGGTTTGATCCAACGGTCATGTCTGCACGCACCGTTATACGTATGGCAACCTGTGATGGCGCAAAGGTCCTGGGAATGGAAAACCTCACAGGTTCTTTAAAAGCCGGCATGAAGGCAGATATTATTATACTCGATATGAACAAGCCCCATCTCACCCCCATGTATAACGAATATTCTCACATTGCCTATACAGTCAAAGGTTCTGACGTTGATACTGTCTTGATAAACGGCAAGGTCGTCATGCAAAACCGAAAACTCACGACTATCAATGAAAACGAAGTTATGGAAAAAGTAAGGGAAATAGCCGTTAAAATTAAAAAGAGTCTTGAAAAATGACAGATACTCCGCACCATAAAGATATCGACATATTGATCACCGGCGGTACTTTGCTTACAATGTCCGATTCGGTGGATATTATTGAAAATCCTGTGATCGGCATCAGGGACGGAAAAATCCTCTTTGCAGAAAAGGAAAATATATCTCAACACAGGGCTAACGAGATCATCGATGCATCCGGATCGATCATCATGCCGGGACTGGTTAATACCCACACACATCTGCCCATGGTCTGTTTCAGGGGACTCGCCGATGATCTTCCACTTATGGAATGGTTGAACAATTATATCTTTCCCGCAGAAGCAAAATATGTCAACAGGGAGATGGTGTACTACGGGTCCATGCTGGCCATTGCGGAAATGATACTCTCCGGCACCACAACATTCTGCGACGGATATTTTTATGAAAGCAGTGTCGCCCGGGCTGCAATTGATGCCGGAATGCGGGCCGTCCCCTGCCAGGGCTTTATTGATTTTCCCACTTCCGATAATCCTGATCCTTCAAAAAACGCCAGGATTGCCGAATCCTTCATTGAGAAATGGACGGGAAGGTCCCCTTTGATCACCCCCGCTTTCTTCTGTCACTCGCCTTATACTTGTTCACCCGAAACACTTGGCAGCATCAAAAAGATCGCAAGAAATGCGGGGATATTTTACTTTACCCACCTGGCAGAAACAAAAGATGAAGTCAAAACGATTCAGGAAAGATATGGAAAAACACCGGTTCGACACCTCCTGAATCTTGGTGTTCTTGACGATAAGACAGTCGCGGTTCATTGCAACTGGGTTGATGAAGAAGAAATCAAAATCCTTGCCGATTATGGGACAAAAGTGTCTCACAATCCTGAAAGCTCCATGAAGCTGGCGGCGGGGATTGCGCCCATTCCCCAGATGATGGGGGCAGGAATTACCGTTGGACTTGGCACAGATGGGTGCGCCAGCAACAATGACCTTGATCTTTTCATGGAAATGGATACGACGGCAAAGATCCACAAGGTCACATCTATGAACCCGACCGTTATGGACGCGAAAACGGTGTCAAAGATGGCAACACTGGATGGGGCGAAAGTCCTTGGACTTGAAGGCAGAATCGGTTCCATCGAAGCAGGCAAACGCGCGGACATTATCATCCTTGACATGAACAAGCCCCACCTGACACCGATGTACAACAGTTACTCCCACCTAGTCTATGCCGCAACGGGATCGGACGTATCAACGTCGATTATTGATGGGAAGATAGTTATGAAAGATCGGCTTCTTCTGAACATGGATATCCAGGATATTATGAAAAGGGTAAGGAAGATAGCGGAGAAGATTACAAAGAACCCTTAATGTTTCGTGCACTCATGCATCCTGATCATGATTCTGCATACATATAAAACCCTTACGGGTAAACTCCAAATAAGGAATTTAGGCGTAAGCCTTTTATGGTCCACCTCGTCTATGCCGTAACGGGATCGGACGTATCAACGTCGATTATTGATGGGAAGATAGTTATGAAAGATCGGCTTCTTCTGAACATGGATATCCAGGATATTATGAAAAGGGTAAGGAAAATAGCGGAAGAGATCAAATCTTGAAGCGATTGCAAATTCAAATTTGAAGATGAGTCAAGAGCAGACCTGACCCCTTTACTAAAGATGACCCCTTTACTGCTGGATGACCGACAGGGATGCTGGAACAGTTCTGTTCTCCGCCTGGATGGCAACGTCGTCAAAATATATCGATGCGGATGTATCACCCGAGGTATGGAGTGCAATCTCCGGGCGGTCGAAGCTGCCGCTATCTGGAGTTACCAAGGCATCTGCATCTGTTCTTATTATGGCATATTCCTCTTTTGTTCCTGAACCGCCCAATCTTGTAACGGAACTATCCACATTCAAATTCCATTGCACCAGCGTCAAATAGTCATTATCAACTGCCCATTCACTCACATCATCGACCGGCCAATTGACCATCTCTCCGCTTGTGAATATGCGAGGATTAGCCCACCGTATGTTGTCGATTGGACTCGCCGGATCAGTAGGGGTAACGGGTGCGGGTAATGCTCCTGAATCACCATAATATGCCCGGATGAAGTTAGTCTTGTCACCCAGGGTTCCCGATGCCCTGGCACGGGTAACACCATTGACCTGCAAATCATCGTTAAGCTGTATAGGCATACTATCTTCAAGTTGTACATCGAAAAGCATCAGGGCTCCGGCTGCACCATTAGTAGCCCAGTTATCAGACGTGAGAATTGGGGTCCCATTTACACGCGCCGTTCCAATCTTTGTTGTACCCCGCATGATGGTAATCGTATCCCCGTAAAGAAATGTAGTTGGCCCTCCGTTACCAAAATCCAACGGACTGGCTTCAATGACTCGAACCTGGAGATTGGACCAGTCCTTCAGACGAAGCTTTCTGGAATCACTGTTGAGTTCATAGACGACACAATCGTCGCTCGCCAATATCTTATAGGCCAGCCACTTGTAACCAGCACTCGTCCTCTGCCAGAGAACAATGGCAGGTTTGGAATATCTGATAACTTCACGATTAGCCCAATCAAGTTCATATTCGTATGGTATTGAATAAAGATCTGATGGAATCAATTCCTCTGGAATTCCACTATCTTCTTCCCACTTAGACAGTGAAAAATTATAAGTTTGCTTTCCCCTCAGAAAAGAAATACCGTATAAATCCGAGTTGGATTCGCTGCTTACCTTCCTGAAACTTATTCCCGCCATGAAGAAAGGTGGATTATTGTTGTCCAGAGGGTAAGATTCATCGTATGTGCGGATTTTGGTCTGCAAGTCATAACTGAGGAGATAACCCGCATCTTCCCACACCGATTCCAGATCTACATATGTGCTGCGCCAGTTGAAGTCAATGGAACTCTCCCCTGTTGTTGTAACATGCAATGCTCCGCCAACAACTTCGTGACCACCAACCTCCCCCGCGCCGCCGGCAAATGAACCCGGCAAACCTCCATCTTCGAAGGTCTCAATATATGTGACCTTTCCCCTGCGTTCTTCGAATATTGGTATGTAATAAGTGATCTCGCGTTTTGTTTCTAAATCGCTGTCTGAATAAACGATACCCGTTGATTTCAGCTTCACAAATTTGTCCAGAACAATACCGTATGTTGTGTCTACATAAAGCTCAAAGGTCCCATTCGGGTCGTCACTGGGAGTAATCCCCTCCAGGCGGTCTCCATTGCGCTTTTTATAGCACCAGATCCTGTTTGGATTGACAGAACCATCAATCTTAAAAGTCCCATTCAGGAGGGGGAAGGCATTCCGGGAGCCAGTTGATATTTCAAGATCGATATAATTATTCCCGGCTGCATTTGCAACCGTCCGGTTACTACTGGAACGGCTAACAGAATACACAGTTGTATCGTTACTTATTGCCGAAGTGCCGCCTGAGATCGTGAAAGTAATATTCGAACCACTCTGAACTGCATTGGTATAATGACAAACCTTATCGTTTATCTTCAAGAAACCGGATGTTAGAACCAGGCCGGGCGGAAAGCCGCCGCACACCTTTGTGTTCAGAGTAGTGCTTCCAACCAAATGATCCGCCGTCGTTACATAATAGTAGGGGTAAACATCAAGATGAAATTTCCCTGCATCGCCCGAAAAGATGTAACCCGTATTATGCAAGGACTCCAGTTTATTATCCTGCTCGCTCTTGCTTGTATTGGCTAATTCACTGTCGGCATACCTGTACCCGGACTCGGCAAGATAATAGGCCTTCATGGAACTGCTCCCTCCGAGCTGACTCATGGTAGATGTTGAAAAAAAGGAAAGCATGGCCGCACCAAGAAAGGACAAGATGACCATGGTTATGATCAGGCCGATCAGCATTGTTCCCCTGTTGGAATGGGCAGGATGTAATTCCACAGGACAATAACCTTTGATCATTACGGCGCACCCCCGTAATTTTTATTATTTCTCGGGCTCACCATGGTGGAAAACTCGATAATCCTTTCATCTTCGAAACGTTTCAGGTCAAGATCTATTCCAATGGCGGAGAGTTCCCGAATATCATTTGTTCCGGCTTCCCAGAAACCAGTTCCTTTATAGTAATTTAGCTTAAATTCACTTACATGGTCTACCAGAATATCATCCGTTAATGGATCTATATCGGCACCAGGGGCAATTTTTATTGTTTCGTCATCCAAATACAGGTAAATGGTTTGTGAAATCGTACTGCTTCCGTCCAGCCTTTGATAGGTTATCCGCGACGATTCTGCCGTCGAAACATCGAGAAGTTCCATCAGCTCCCGGTTCATCCGGGCCATCGCCATCTGGGATTTCTGGCTGATGGAAAGATTATCCTTCGCGAAGAGGTAACCCTTCATCCCTGTAACGATTGCCATACCCGCTACAGTTGCTATTACACCCACGATGAGAAAAACAGCTATCATCTCGATAAGTGTAAAACCGGTCTGTTTTTTCATCATTTTCTTAAAGTCCTTACGCAAGGCTAAAGCCTTGCCCTACAACTCTAACATCGAGAACGGCCCGTTCGGGGAACGGGCCCTACATTGACTATTTTGTAAACAGTGATGTCAATCTCTCGTCACCTATTGAAACAGCAACCTTGAGAATTTTATTGCCACCGGACCCGCCATCATGAACTTCATCATAAATACCGTCACTATCATCATCATTGAATACGACATAGTCGTTGTATTTAACCGTGTATGAACCGTAAATTCCATTTGTTACTTCTTCATCTTTATTTCCGATGCGAGAATTGAGGGTAGCAAGTGGTGTTTGATCTTCTATGGTTAACTTTTTGTAGTCCGCCGTTATCTTTTCCATAACCTCATTGAGAGTGAATGTATCCTGGACCCTGATGAGAGGTTCCACGCTTCCAGTCAGGTTTGTTTCCATAATCTGGAGGAACATAGCACCGAGTATAGCCGCCACTACGATTGTGACAATAATCTCTACCAGGGTGAAACCCTTCTGGTACCGGCTCGACACACGTGTCCTTTTCATGGTATAAACCCGGTGTTTTTCGTTATGGTGATGGCTGCAGTATCAACAGTTACAGTGATGGTACTGCTCGTCGCTGATGGAGACGGCACTGCATTATAATACGGTTTTCCCCAGTCATCAAAGTAGACGGTCCCCGCAGATACAACCATACCCTCAGGCAGTGCTGCTGGAGAGGCTTCTTCCCCCGGCAACACAACACTTGTCTCTTTGTTGCTTTCATCTAACTGAAAAAGATAATAGTAGCTTCTATTTTCGTTCACGAAGAATTTGATTCCCCAGATCGTGTTCGCATTCATGGCACGTGTCTGGGCATAACGAAGATGACCTTTGATTACCTCTGTCTGTGATGAAAGATCATCCCCGGAGGTGGAATAAACACCGGAGATCAGGATAACAGCGCCGAGGATGCAAACAAGCAGAAGGACTGTAATGATTTCGATCAGGGTGAAACCTTTATTATCTTTTCCGAAATATTTCATGGATTATTTGGAAGGATAACAGTCTTAATATATTAGGGGACTGAGCTAATTAATAAATTTTTCAATTTTCCAACGACCAGGGGAGTCATCTGAAGGTGGGGTTCTCGACACAACCGCCTGTCTCCCATAGTTATCAGAACCGATTAATGTATTATCGTCATTTACTGTAAATTGCATTAAATCAGATTTTATATCGTTAACAGTGTACTCGACCCTGTCAGATTTCCATTTCCCCCAGGCCAGATTTTCACGTGCATTCAACTCGACGACTGCTACTTTCAGAGCTGACTCTGCGGCATCTTCAGGTACATTAAAAATTCTGGGGATTGCTATTGCCACGAGAATACCAAGAATGATAAGAACTGCAACGACTTCGAGGAGGGTAAAGCCTTTTTGATCGCTTAGAATACCATCAACCACCTTCCCATCTCCAGACCTTCATATAAGTTTTCATGGTACATGCCCACCAAACGAAGCATAAATATGATTCGCAGTTAAATTTCATTTGATGGGCTCACCTATCGAGGAGGGCAACATTCTGAGAATACTTACGGTAATGCTGTGCCATCCTTGGCAAAGAATGTCATACTTGAACTATCCCAGATACCGGGAGAATTTTCTGTTGCCTGAGTTCTGTCTACAAGCGCGTATATGGTAAAATTTGGAGAAGTGAGCTTGTTGCCAGCTAAAGCCATACCATTCACCGTAAAATCACCAAATGAACCTGAACCATCAGCATTTATAATTTTAGTCGTGTCATTAAGATCATCAACAGAGTCGTAATTTGCATCTGTTGTCCCTGACTTGTATTTTGCCCAGGCCAGATTATCCCTCGCACTCAACTCAGCAACCGCACGTTTCAGGGCTGCCTTTGCCGCATCGTCCTGCAGTTCAAAATATTTCGGGATTGCCACCGCAGCGAGAATACCCAGAATAATCAATACAGCTATAATCTCTATCAGAGTAAAACCCTTTTGATTTTTTAAAGGATTCTTCTTTTTCATTTCACACCTCACTATAAGCACTATATTTTTTTGACTTTTTGATTTGCTTTAACTTTTATGCACTCATTGTGCCAAACATTTCGGGTCTCATAACGAATTCCATTTGTAATGCAATTACAACAGCTTACTTTATTAGCCAACTCGCTGTATTTCCTTTAGGTTTTCACAACCCTACAATTATTGTAGTATTATCACGGATTGTTCTACGATTATTGTAGCATTTATGGATTATTAATAATTTCTTGTAGATATAAAATCTCTGTTTATTGTGTTTTTCTTTCCTTCAGAGATCCCGGATCTATTTCATATTTTTTGATCCTGTGCCACAGGCTTCTCTCTTTGATGCCCAGCAGGTCTGCCGCTCTCGCCTGAATCCCGCCCGTGCTGACCAGAGCTTCAATAATCAATTTTTTCTCAAGATCCCTTAATCGATCGTCTATTGATATCTTTTCAGTCTCATGCAATTCGTCCTGAACTTTTCTTCTGTCTTTGCTGTAATCTATTCCTTCCATACCTGATGACGTCAAAATGTTCGCTGGAATATCATAAGGTTCGATGATTCCGTCTTCAGCCATCAATGCTATCCTCTCTACCGTATTCTGGAGTTCTCTCACATTCCCCGGCCATGAGTAACTTAACAAAATCTCTAACGCGTTGGAAGATATGCGCGCCGGTTTAGGAGCCGTTTCGAGAAAATGGCTCACCAGAAGAGGTATATCTTCTCTCCGCTCGCTGAGCGGCGGTAAGACCAGAGTAAAAACATTAATCCGGTAATAAAGATCTTCCCTGAATTCACCGGTCTCCACCATTTTGGACAGATTTTTATTCGAAGCGGCGATAAAGCGCACATTGATCTTTATCGGACGTGTACCGCCAACGCGCTCGAATTCTCTTTCCTGCAATACACGAAGCAGCTTGGCCTGAGTTTCCAGGGCCATGTCTCCTATTTCGTCTAACAGGATAGTCCCTCCGTCGGCCAATTCAAATTTTCCTATTTTTCTGGATGTTGCTCCCGTGAAAGCACCTTTTTCGTGACCAAAGAGCTCACTTTCTAACAAACTCTCAGGAATAGCAACACAGCTGAGCTTCACAAACGGTTTGTCTTTACGAAGGCTGTGATTATAAATACTTGTAGCAATTAACTCTTTCCCGGTGCCACTTTCACCCATGATAAGGACTGTCGCATCTGTCGAAGCCACCTTCATTACCTGGTTGAACATTCCCCGCATAACCGGGCTCTGACCGATTATCTCGGGAAAAAGCTCCTTTGCCTCTACCTTACTCAAAAGCTTTGTAACCTCTTTGAAGAACATATTGAAACTATCAAGTTCGCTGTCCTTCCGGGATTTCTTCTCAGTCAGAGTTCCAGAAAAAGCAGGCAGTTTTTCCACCTCCTCGACAAACTTCTTCATCGGTCGTAAGATCAGCCAGGTTATTAAGAGGGCGCACATAAAGGTTAACACGATAATTACGACAAGCCATGTTGTAATTTCCCAGGATGGCGTTATACCCTTCACATGGTATTTACTGTACTGTAAGGCAATGATAACGGATAGAACAGACAATCCCGTAAAGATAACGGGGACAAGAATATAAAGGCTTACATTATATTTCGATTTGCCCGAAAATAAATTTATTATCCCTTGATCGGACGTGGACGTCTGATCAGAGTGTTGATTATTATTTTTGCTCATTACAGATTAAAACCCTTTCCGGACGATTTTAGTTAAATCCCACATGGGGAGAAATATGGAGAGTGCAAAAAATCCTACCACGACAGCAAGCCCTATTATCAAAATCGGACCAATCGTGGCTGATAATCTTTTAACGGCGTATTCAACCTCATCATCATAGTGGACTGATATTTCCCGGAGCATCTCTTCAAGTCTGCCAGATTCCTCCCCTATAGCAATCATATCCACAACCATGGGAGTAAAATATTTTGCCGACCGCAAGGGACCTGAGATACCGCGCCCTACCTCCACCTGGTCCCTGACGAGGTTGACCTCTCTCATTATGGCCTGATTGCCAATCGTACCACTGAGAATCTCCAGCGAATTCAGAACAGGAATGCCACTCGACTGTAATATATTAAAAACGCTTGCAAAGCGTGACATCATAGTCTTCAGAAATAAAGGCCCTAATACAGGAACATTCAGGATCAAAGCGTGCCAGAGATACTTCCCCGTCTCTGTTTTCCTGTAAAAATATCTAAGAGCGAAAATACCCGAGACAAGGCAAACTATGATAATATGCCAGTAATCATTCAAAAAATGGTACAGCACAATACTTATTCGGGTGGGAAAAGGAAGTTCCACTCCGGCACGGGAAAATATCCCGGCAAATTTTGGAATAACAAATGTAAGAAGAACAATAAAAGCGACCATGAGAGCCACTATAACGATAATCGGATACTGCAGAGCGGCCTTGATATCTGATTTAACCTTGTGTTCATGCTCCAGGATATAGATAAGCCTTCCAAGCACCTCCGGAAGAGTCCCGCTTTGTTCGCCCGCCCTGATCATGCTCGTATACAAAGGAGAAAACACACCCGGATGTTTCAGAAAGGCATCATAAAGGGTCAATCCTTCCCTTATATCCAGGGTCACGGAAACGATGGTATTTTTGAGTTTCTTGTTTTCAGTCTGGTTTTCCAGAACTCTTAACAGTTGAAGTATCGGCAAACCTGCAACAAGCATCGACCGAAATTGCTTCGTAAAAAGAACCAGTTCATCCGGCTTTACGGGAGTCAGTTTTGACTCAATGTTCCTCAACCAGCTTATTGGAAACGCGGCGCTTTCCTCTTTTATTCTGGATGGAATATATCCCTGGGCGCTTAACATGTTCTCGGCTATCTCAATCGAATCCGCTTTTATCACACCGGCTATATTCGACCCATTTTGATTAATCGCCCTGTAAATGAAATTTGGCATTCCCGTTCCTTTAAACAACAGTGATTACTGTCCACTATTCACTGTTCACTGAATCATACCATAACCGTTGATGCCGCCTCCTCAAGGGTTGTTATACCCTGAACAACTTTACTCGCCGCATCATCCCTCAGTGTTCGCAGCATTCCTGCTTCTTTTACTGCCCGTGTTATCTCCTGAGCTGTATTTCCTTTTAAAATCATGTGATGAATCATCTCATCATTGATCAGAATCTCAAAAATACCGGTTCGCCCCCTGTAACCTGTATTCATACATTGAGGACAACCCCTGCTCCGTTGAAAACTGGCATTTTCCACTCTGTCAATCCCCCATGCAGTCAGAGCCTCTTCAGGTGGTCTGTACGGCTCTATACAGTAAGGACAGTTAGTCCGTATTAAACGTTGGGCAAATGACACCAGCAAAACGGAAGCAACAAGAAACGGCTCTATTTCCATATCAACAAGCCTTGTTATTGCTCCGGCGGCATCATTGGTATGCACCGTGCTCAGCACTCTGTGTCCGGTCAGAGCTGCCTGTGTGGAAATGCCGGCCGTTTCCGCATCCCTGATCTCCCCCACCATTATGACATCCGGATCCTGACGGAGTATCGATCTTAACCCGCTCGCAAACGTCATGCCTGCCTTACGGTTAAGCTGAATCTGACGAATTTTTGACACCCTGTACTCAACAGGATCTTCAAGGGTAATAATATTAATATCAGGACGATTGATTTCTTGTAATATAGAGTAAAGACTTGTACTTTTGCCGCTTCCGGTAGGACCGGTACTCAGGATCATCCCATATGGCCTCTGTATAATTGATCTCATCTTTTCTCTGTCCTCGACTGACATACCAAGGCGATCAAGCGTATAAACACCGGTACTCATATCCAGAAGACGCATGACCAGGTTTTCCCCGTATATGGTAGGAATAGAAGAAACCCTTACATTAATTTCCTTATTTTCTATCTTCACCGTAAATCGCCCGTCCTGAGGGATCCTTGATATGGCGATATCCATATTTGAAAGGATTTTTATTCTCGAAATGATCGGCAGTATCATGGATTTTGGCGGCGACGGCACTTCATGAAGTTTCCCGTCTATTCTGAATCGTAGTTGAACAGTATGTGTTTCCGGGCTGATATGGATGTCACTTGCCCCTTCTCTTACTGCCTGTGTAACGATGGAATTGACTAAACGAACAATCGGCGGCTCAGCAGCCTGATCCTGTAGTGAACTTACCTGAACATTCTCCATACTTTCATGATTAACATCCACGGTCTCGACATCCATTTCTACATCATCTGCCTTCTCCAACCTTTCCATAAAACCAGATTGCATTCCATATGTTAATCTGATTAGCTGACTCATTTCGCGCTCAGAACAAACGACAGGCTCCACCTCCATGCTGGTAATAAATTCAATATTATCAAGAGCGTTGATATCCATAGGATCAATCATGGCTACCGTCAGGAGATTTTTCTTTTTTCTTAACGGAATCACCTTGTTTTTCTGGCAAACATCAAGGGGTAACAACTCTATAAGATCGGGATCTGTCGGATACTTGTCGGGACTGTACTTATCGATCTTCAATTGCTTGCTGAGAACATCAATAAGCTGACCTTCTCGAACGATACCCTTTTGAATCAGATATTGTCCAAGTCTGAGCCCTGCTTTCTTTTGGCCAACCAGGGCCTGCTTCAACTGACCCTCCGTCAACAACTTGGCTTCTATAAGAATTTCTCCTAATTTTTTCCTTCTTCTCAAGATTAATTTTCTCCTCTATCTTGCCTTATAAATTTGCGAAAAAAACAGTGTCGTCCCCCCACCTTGATATAATTTCCGCGTCACGGGAAATAAGGGGCGGCAGCTTCTCAACGGCTTTTTGTGCAGACCTTTCATCAGTAAAACCACCCCTGAGGAATACCGAAAATTTTAGACCTTCACGGCTGTTCCAGTAAGGAAGTATTTGCATAGGGTGTATTTTACTGGAATATTTTTGCAACAACCTGTGCGCTTCACCAAGCTCCCCTTTCTTCCCCACTTGTACCCAATATCTCAGGGGTGAAGGCTCCGATTTTGTCGGGATGACTGGAAAATTGATTATATTTCCCGTCTCCACATGGTTCAGATTTTTTATATGCGGGTTGGCTTTCCTGACCCGACGGAGGTATCCGTTCTCATAATGACCATAAATCCTTGCTATCATTCCTGAGACTGTCCATCCCTTTTCCACTCTTAATCTGCCCAATATGGGGGGATATTCGAAAGCATTAAGGGCTTCACGAACAGAATCGGATAGAATTTTTACCTCAGTATCTGTCGATGCATCCTCAACTTCTGTTGTTACTTCATTTTCATCTTCTTTTTCTTCCTGCGCAATAACCGACTCCCCGGATTGAAGATTGTTTGACTTGTTATCTTCCGGGCTTTTTATATTCTTCTCAGGAGCTACACTCTGATCAATAACCTTTGCTACCTCACAGCGATGGGATTCCTTCTCCGTCAATAGAGGTGCCTCTAAAAAATAAAAGACACTCGAATGAACATACCTTTTCACCTCGTCAACCCCTAAGCCCAGAACGAGTAAGATAATAAGCAAGCCGGAAAGAAGGGTTACTCTTGCCCATGATACAGGTTTCTTTCTGTCGGAATCCTCCCTGTGTACACAGGCTCTAACCAGAAACCAGTTTACCCTCGTCCGATTCTGAACAATGACGGTCAGAATGATCTGATGGCAGAGTGTTACTATTTTCCGCGGATAGCCGCCCGTAGCATTGAATATTGACCGCATGGCAGGGTATGTAAAATGGAGAGGATTTTCTCCTGTCTTGCTCGCCTTCTTCATCCGGTATTGAATCATTGACCGGGTGTCGCTAAAATTCAGGGGCCCTAAATCATATACAAAGTTAATACGATCTGTAAAGTTGCTCCGCTCCTCAAGAGTTTTTCGAAATTCACTTTGAGCAAAAATAACAATTTGCAGTAATTTATACTCGTTCGTTTCGTAATTGAGGAATTCCCTTAATATCTCCAAGCAAAAATCAGGAATTTTCTGCCCTTCATCTATGATCAATACAATGACATTCTCTTTGTTAACCCCCTGTTCAAGGAGGTAATCCTTTATTTTCTCCTTTAACTGCCATTCCGTCACAGAATTACCCGCCTTTTCTTCCAGGCCGAACATTCTGCCCACAGCGGACAAAAACTCTACAGAATTGCCAAAATAGGGATCGAGAAGAAGGTGTGTCTTGACATTTTCATCGCCATCAAATTTACCGATCAGCCGGCGGCAAAGAGTCGTTTTACCGGTTCCTACATCTCCAATTACAACATTTAATCCGCGCCGCAGACGTATTGCGAGTTCCAGGTTCTGAAGGCATTTTACATGCTGCGGAGATTGATAGAAAAACTCCGGTTCCGGAGAGTTCGAAAAAGGTTCCTTGATAAGATTTAATATCCTGAAATATTCCATTTGCTTTGTAAAAACCTGTCACGAAAACACGAAAGAACGAAAAACAGAAAAGCATATAAAGAATCTAATCACTGATCCCTGATCACTGATCTCTGTCTTCCCCGGTTTTCTCAGGCGCTGTCACATCGCCCGCCATACCTGCCTTTAAAATACGAGGTGTAATGAATATGAGCACCTCTTCCATGTCCTCCGAGTCATATTTACCCTTAAAGAGCCATCCCAAAACGGGGACGTTCTTTAACCCCGGTATTCCGCTGTTCTTGTTCTGCTTCTTTTGCTTTGTAAGACCTGATATGACAACGGTCTCCCCGTCCTTCACAATCAATGTTGTATCCGTCTGTTTTCTGAAAATATAGGGATTCCCCTGAACGTTTCTCGTATCATCCACTTCGTCCTTCTTTACATTGATCTTCATTTTCATGTTTTCCCCGTCGATTACATGGGGCGTAATCTCCAGTCTCAGAACTACATCTTCAAACTTAACTTCACGATTACCGTCTTTATCAACAGACACGTACGGCACTTTTGCTCCATTTTCGGTGAAGGCTGTCTGGTTATCGAGTGTAGTAATAGACGGACTGGAAAGGATATTGAGCCTTCCATCATTTTGAAGGGCATTCAACTGCACATCAAGAATGCTCCCTCCGATTGTACCAAACATTAATCCGAGGGACCCCATACCGCTGGCTGCACTCATTGCTGACGCTGATGCCGGAAAATTGACACCATAACCTTGTCCGCTAATGCCTGCAGTACCATAAGTGGGTGAGTAGCCTCCTGACGTTGCCGGATTTGTTCCCACGGTACCGCCTGAGCCGCCTGGCGTAATAAAATACTGGTTGTTATTCGCCACATTTGTATACATGCCCCCCCACTGAATGCCCAGACTCCTGGCCGTGTCTTTCGTCGTTTCAACAATGTTCGCCTCTATCAAGACCTGGGGGGTGGGTTTGTCTATTTTTTCAATCATTCCAACAATTTTTTTCAGATCATCCCTCGCCGCATGAATAATAAGGGAGTTCGTATGCTCTGTGACTTTTATTGATCCATAGGTTTTTCCCTTTTCGTCTTTGGTGAGGAACCCCTCCAGGTTCTTGCCGAGTTTTTCAGGATCAGCAAAATTGACAGGAACGACCATGGTCATCAACGGCGACTTCTCTCTCTTCTTCTCCTGAACGGACTTTAACTTCAAGTCATTCTCCAGGTCTTCTACTGTCGCTATCCGTATGATATTACCTTCCCATACATACGTCAGCATCTGTGAACGCAGTATGCTGAGAAATGCCTGATCCCACGGAACAGTCTTGAAATCTACACTTACACGCCCCTGTACCTCTGATTTTATCAATATATTCTGGTCTGCTGCCCGTGCTAACGCACGAATCACCATTTTTATATCGGCGTTGTGCATTTTAAGAGTTACCCTGTCAACAGGAAGAGATTTCTCCTCCGGAGGAGTTTCCCCCTCCTTCAGCCCTGGTTCGGGCGGTATTTCAATGGATCTTATCCTCGCTGTGGGCGAACTGCCCCTGGACTCCTGAGCCATTATCTTCCATTTTTCGAAAAATGGATCTTTTTTTACCTCTTTTGTGCCGGCACAGCCGAAAAGCAACATACCTGCCACAATGGCAACAACAAAACATACAATCTTTTTTCTTTTATTAAATACTTTCAAAACCATCCCCCATATAATACAAAGGTTCAAGGTACAAGGAGCAAGGAACAAGGGTAAAAACCAACTTAACCTTTAGCTCTCAGTCCTCATTGCTCATTGCTCAGCCCTTGCGGCTTCGCCGCCCTATGTTAGTCTTCTTTTAAAAATGGAACGGTTATTTTCTCTCCACCTCTTTTATCTACAACAATTACACTGGAGGGATTTATACGTTTTACTTTATATCCACTCATTTCCAATTCATCTCCGACCTGATAGTCCATTCCATCCCGTTTATGATGGCAACCTTCTTCCTGCCGATCTCAAGATAACCGCTATAGACAAAATTACCTTCCCTCATGCTTCTAACGGCCTTACCTGTCCTTTTTGAAGCAAACATATTGGACGCAGAGAAGGGATCATCTGTCCACTCTTCTTCAGCACGAAGAGCGATATAAGCTTCGGCCCTCTCAGGCTCACTCTCTTTTAAAACATCTGAAATCTCTTTGACCAGCATGTTTTTATTGACTGCCTTAATCTCTTTACCGACACCGCGACTTACAGTGGCAGGTTTTGATTTTCCGGCCGGCGAGGCGATGAAAAAGCTATACGCACCATACAGGACTGCCAGAACCGCCATGAAAACAAAAATTTTTTCCCGTCTCGACATATCAGACCTCTATCTAAACCATTTTCCCTCGGATTAGGAGGATTATCCCCTGATCCCTGCTCTTAATTCTTTCAGCCCACTCCCAGCCACAATTTCATCTTAAATTCCTTATATGTTGCCCCTTGCTGAATTTCTATCTCCTCTATTTGTCTCACATATGAAACTTTACCCAGTTCTATTAAAAAATTGCGAAAACTGAAAAAATCTCCCCTGACGGTTGCGTTGATCAATATGGAAGTCTGTCCCCTTGAGAGGGTTGTAAAATCCGGACTTACTGACACAATTTTAGTGTGGGATTTTCTTGCCACCCCTTTGAATATTGACGGAATTAAATCAATATTGTTTTTGGGAAGTGTTTTTCTTTCAGGAATGGTAAATTTATCCGGCACTGACGCCCCACTCTTTTTCACAAGTTCCATATAAAGCGGCAAAAGCACCTTTTGTGTTTCTATGCGCTGTTCAATACCGGCAATTTCCATATCCAGCTTATCCAGCGATTTGTAATAAGGATAAAGCACAAGAAAGATAACGGCCGCAAGAACAAGTGTGGAAATCAGAAGGTAAATCATACTGCGAACCGGGATAATATCGTATCGAATTTTCATATCATACTCTTAATAAATTTAACGTTGAGGGTAAAGCGGAGCAGCTCCACATTTTCGAAGGATTCCATGTTACTTTTACTAATCTTTGCCTGGATGAACATGGGGGAACTCTCCAATTTAAGGATATACTCCACAAGAGAAGCTTCTAATGAATCTATGCCGCCGGAAACAACCCCCTCTATTGTTATACTACCTTCGTTCTTTTCCCTGTTCTTTGCTGAAATCGTTCCCATGCGAGCAGTTACATGAAGAAGGCGAATATTCGAAGGAGTAAGAAGAGACATCTCTCTGATAGCTGCCATTCCCAGATATCTCTCGCTGTATTCCTTAACATGTTTTCGATCCCGTTTAATCTTTGAAACAAAAACGGGAACAACATTTTCATCAACTAAAACACCCTGCTTTAACTGTTGTTCAAATTCAGCAATTATGGCCTTCTTCTCGTCAGCAGCATTTACCAGCGTAAAGAGAACGACAACACAAATCAATAAAACAACAGCAGAAGCTACAAATATTGCACGGCTGCCTTTCGCAATATTTGACTGTTTGTCCTTATCCTTATACGTGAAGAGAAGATTGGGAGTACGTGACAAATCCGACAGGGCAACACCCAGGGCAGGCCCAAAAGAAACTCTGTCAGAAACAGACAGGTTAGATGTAATTTCATCAACAAGCGGGTTCCCGGGTTCCAGGGGGTCTAATACATCTCTTTTAATTCCCAGATCATCACCAATGTAATCAACCAGGGGTTTGTATACATTCATCGAGGTTGAAACATATATGAAACTTATTTTTTCGTTTCCAAGCGTCACCGTATAATATTGAAACGTTCTGTCCACCTGTCTAACCAATCTTTCAAGGGCCGGATTAATCGTTTCAAGTATGGCTTTTTCATCAAGTCCGAAACGTGCCTTAAGCTCCTCGGAAGACGGTGAATCCGGACTCAGGCCGAACAGCAATTCTCGCGCATCTTCTGTCTTCATATAAATATTTTCCGTAAAGTCAACGGATTCAGACCCTTCAATCATCGATTCCTCAGATGATGCACTTTTTATGCTCTCATTATACCCCTCCATAAGTTCCCGGACCATACTGTTTATCCCGGCCCTGATGCCCCGAGTCATAACAAGATTCCCTTTAGAAAAAATATCAATACGCGACCAGTCCCTCCCAATGTAAAGGGTGGCCACTGTTTGATCAAAGGAAGGCATCCAATTTGTTTTAAACAGATTTTGAAATCCAAAAGGAGCTATTGTCAGGCCATCCAGGGGATAGCCAATATCCTCAAAAAGGCGCTGTATTTCCTGGACCTCTTTTCGGGGAGCGGCATAAACCATAGCTGCCAGCTTGGTCACCCCGCTTTCAACAACTTCACCTCCTATCTCAAAATCATAAACACTTTCCTTTTCGTTAAAGGACATCGTCTTTTTCGCAGTCCAGTAAACGGCATTCTCAATTTGTTTTTTTGCCACCTTTGGTATTCGAATAGAAGCTACTTCAACCCGGGCGGAGGACATATTTGCCCATAGATTAAATCTCTTTGTGGGACCACAGAATTTATCGAGTTCCGACTTTAAAAAGTTTGCAAATTCAGGAGTACCTCTGGGGGCATCAGCTTTTAATGGTACAACACTGTGAGCAAGGAGTTTCCACTGATTATCGGAAGATTGAATTACCTTGATTAGCCTTAACTGGCGGTACCCAATATCGATACCGATTGAAACTGCCTTGCGAGGCTGTAACACTTCCAGGAAAGGTAGCCTGCTTTTTTTCTCGGACGGAGGAGCCCCAGGTACCTTCACAAATTCATCCGATGTTTTCTTGCTGCGTATAACATCAAGTAACTTTTCGGTTGAAGAAACCTCCTTTTTTAAAGCCAAATTCCTCTCCTCCTGTTTTCTCTATCGGTCAAACGGAAGACATGCAAATATTGTTCCATCCTGTTTTATTACAAAGAATGATCCTGATTGAAAGTAATCCTGTACTGTTGCAAGTTTTTTTACATTAACTGATAAAGAAATTTTGTTCAAGAGTTTTTAAACAATTCGCTCATTTGCGAGCACCGTCATTAGCCTGATCAGAACAAGCCCAA
>CAZGAK010000013.1:0-42088 GCA_964523565.1 uncultured Syntrophaceae bacterium
TTCAGAAAGGCAGACAAGTGGATGGTGCCGGTGCCGTGCCGGTCGTCATGACGACTCATGAAGCGAGAGAAAAAGATGTTCAGATGGCATTGAAGGAAATTGACGAACTTGATGTCGTTGGAGGAAAAACAATACTGATCAGAATAGAGGACGACAGGCTCAAATGAAATATGTAATTTTGCTTGGTGATGGGATGGGTGATTATCCCGTTGAAAAATTAGGCGGGAAAACACCTCTCGAATGCGCGAATATACCAAATATGGACAGGATGGCCGCTGAGGGAACACTGGGTCTGGTCGATACCATACCGCCAGGTCTTCCCCCCGGAAGTGATGTGGCAAACCTGTCGGTACTGGGCTATGATCCTGAAAAATACTTTACAGGTCGGGGTCCCCTGGAAGCGGCGAGCATGGGGGTAAAGTTGGGTCCCGATGATATAGCTTTCCGATGCAACCTGGTCACCCTTGATTTTGGTAATAATACCATAATGGATAGTTTTAATGCCGATCATATAACATCTGAAGAATCAAAGGAAATCATTGACAAGCTTAATGAAGAACTTGGTTCCGGGACCATATGTTTTTACCCCGGCGTAAGCTATAGACATCTTATGGCATGGAAGAAAGATCCTGTTTTAATTAAGACAACTCCCCCTCATGATATTGTCGGACAGGATATACAAAACTACCTGCCCCATGGAAGCGGTTCGGAAAAGATAAGAAATCTTATGTCCCTTTCCCAGGAGATCCTGAAAGATCACCCCGTCAACAGATCGCGGATATCGACAGGTAAAAAACCGGCCAATTCGATATGGCTGTGGGGAGAGGGAAGGGCGCCCGACATAAATCCCATGACAAGGAAATATCATATTAAAGGCGGGATGATATCTGCCGTCGATCTTTTAAATGGTATCGGTCTTTATGCGGGCCTTGATGTTATCAATGTTGAAGGTGCCACAGGTTATATCGATACGAATTACCTGGGAAAGGCAGAAAAAGCATTAGAGTCCCTGAAAGAAAATGATTTCGTTTTTATTCATGTCGAAAGTATTGACGAGATGGGACATGAGGGCAATATCGAAGGAAAGATTAAGGCCCTGGAAGATTTTGACAAGATGGTAGTCGGAACCATATTAAACGAAATACACAAACTGGGAGAATTCAGGGTACTGGTATTGGGCGATCATCCGACTCCGATCAGCGTTAAAACTCATGTTTCGGACCCGAGCCCTTTCGCTGTATATTCTTCCCGTGATGATGAAAATCTCCACGGCGGCAAATCTTTCGGGGAGGCGGCTGCGAAGGAATCGGGAATTATGATTTCCCCCGGCCATCAGTTGATGGATCATTTTATTATGGATTGGAAAACATTCATTGAAAAAAAGCGAGATTAAAATAAGGGTTATTTACGCTGATACCGATGCCATGGGTATCGTTTATCATGCCAATTATTTCAGGTGGTTCGAGATAGGGCGCACGGAACTGTTGCGCGAGATGGGGGTTGTTTATGCAGAACTCGAATCGGAAGGATATTACCTCCCTCTCACAAAATCAACGTGTCACTATCTTGCTCCGGCAAGATACGACGATCTTATTATTGTTGAAACAGAAATATCCTACTTCAGGCGGGCCAGTATAAAATTTGATTACATTATCTGGGATGAAAAAAAAGAGAATATTCTCGTAGAGGGGTGCACCCTGCACGCTTTTATAAATAATGATGGCAAGATAGTACGGTCTCCCAGGGAGTTAGTTGAGAAGATTAAAGGGGTGAAGGAACAAGGTTAAAGGAACAAGGAGAAAAAATGGCAAGGAAGATAACAAAAGCGGAGTTAAAAGAACCGGATCGGATTCATACCTTATTAGGGAACGCTATAGATTATGCCTCTGAAAATAGAAAGAAAATCTATCTTCTTTCGGGGATTTTTCTTTTAATCCTTATCCTGTCAGGAGGATGGTACTTCTATGGTTTAAGTTGTGAAAAAAAGGCACAGGAAATGTATTCATCGGCGGATGGCTCATATAAAACAGTGAATGCCACCACTGACAGCAAAGAGCATAAGGATGCTGTCAATCTATTCGAGGAACTTATAAAACAATATCCTCAAACTGACGCCGCACAGCTTGCCCGTTACAATCTGGGAAATATATATTTTGATCTTGGCGAAATTGATAAGTCCATGGATTCATACAAACAGTTCCTCAACAAATCATCAAAAGATAATGTATTGACATCTCTTGCATATTACAGTTTGGGTTACTGCTATGAAGCGAAGAAAGAATATACCAACGCCTTGAATTCATTTGATAAATCCAGCACACAAGGCACCGGAAAGTTTTATCTTGCCATGAATTATCAGAATATGGCGCGCGTATACGAAGAGATGAATAAACCGGATAAAGCAGAGGAGTATTATAAGAAAGCCCTGGAACAGACGACCGACCCGTTTACGGAAAGGCTGATAAAAAGAAAGATTTCAACGCTTGGCAGTCTCGTAAAAAGCAAATAACGGGCCGATGAGGGCATCGGCCCCTACAAAGCAACCCAAAACATGTAGGGCCTGTTCCCCGAACAGGCCGCTCCCGTGCACAGCACGGGGCATTCTGGCATGATTTCATAAATGAGAGAAGGGAAGATAAGATAAAAACATGAAAGAATTAATGTCGGGTAATGAAGCAATCGCAAGAGGGGCTTATGAATATGGTGTGACTTTTGCCTCTGCGTATCCGGGAACGCCCAGTACTGAAATCACAGAGGAGTTTTCCAAATATGAAGGCGTATATGCTGAATGGTCTCCCAATGAAAAAGTGGCCCTTGAGGTGGGAATAGGAGCTGCCATTGCCGGTGCGAAGGCAATGGTTGTAATGAAACATGTCGGGGTCAATGTAGCGGCCGATCCGCTTTTTACGGTGAGTTATACGGGAACAAATGGAGGTCTCGTTATAATTACCGCGGATGATCCTTCTCTGCATAGTTCGCAAAATGAACAGGACAACAGGAATTATGCAAGGTTTGCAAAAATCCCTATGATTGAGCCGGCAGACAGTCAGGAAGCAAAGGAATACATCAAGCTGGCTTTCCAGATCAGCGAACAATTTGATACCCCTGTTTTCCTGAGATCAACAACCAGGGTTTCCCATTCCAAATCTGTTGTCAAGCTGGAAGATCCTGTGCCGCGAGAGGATAAAACCGCCATTCAGCATAACCGTGACAAATATGTGATGGTTCCCGCGAAAGCAAGAGTCAGAAGGGTAGAAGTGGAAAAAAGGATGGGGAAACTCAGGGAATTCGCAGAGACATTCCCCGAAAACAGGATTGAACTGAATGACCCGGACGTGGGAATCATAACTGCGGGCATGTGTTACAATTATGCCAAAGATGCATTTCCGCAATATTCCTATCTCAAACTTGGCATGGTTCACCCCCTACCCGTTAATCTGATCAGGGAATTTGCCTCAAAAGTCAAGAAGATCTACGTAGTTGAGGAACTTGATCCTTTCTTTGAAGAGCAGATAAGGGCTATGGGAATAGAAGTTACAGGAAAAAAATTATTTCCCTACACCGGCGAATTTGACCCTGGCCTGGTAGAAAATACGATTACCGGCAACTCACCGAATACTTTAATCAATTTACCTGCCTCCGTTCCGCCCAGGCCCCCAAATCTATGTCCCGGTTGTCCCCACAGGGGCCTCTTCTATGTACTGGGAAAACTGGGTGCATTCGTATCGGGAGATATAGGATGTTATACCCTTTCTTTTATGAAACCACTTGAAGGATTGGATTCCTGTATCTGCATGGGCGCCAGTATCGGAATGGCTCATGGAATGAGTCATGCTTTGAAAGAAAAAGGAAAGGGGAAGGTCATCGGTGTCATCGGCGATTCTACTTTTATCCATTCGGGAATTACACCTCTTTTGAATGCGGCCTATAATCAAAGTAACGTCGTAATTGTTATCGGTGATAATCGTACAACAGCCATGACAGGGATGCAGGATAATCCTGCTACAGGGGTTACACTCCAGGGGAAAAAGACGAAAGAACTCGATTTTCCTGCCCTTGCTTCAGCGCTGGGCATTGAAAGTGTCAGGGTGATAAATCCTTTTAATTTGGATGAAACAAGGGCTGTCATGAAGGAAGAACTGGCTAAAGACGGTCCCTCTCTTGTTATATCAAAAGGTCCCTGTGCGCTCCTGCAAACCAAACGGGCTGAAAAGATAATTCCTCTAAGAATAGATCCTGACAAGTGTACAGGGTGTAAATTGTGTCTTCGTTTAGGATGCCCGGCAATTTCATGGAAGAAGCTTGAGGACCTGGAGATGAATATTGAAAAGAAAACAAAAAAACAGGAAGGAATAGCCATCATTGATCCTTTCCTCTGTAATGGATGCTCTCTGTGTGATCAAGTGTGCAATTTTGAAGCGATTGAGGAGGTGCAGGAAGATGAATAATTCAACTCACAGCATCTTGCTTGCCGGTGTCGGAGGACAGGGAATCCTTCGCGCAAGCGATATTTTGTCTCTCGTTATGATCGAAGCCGGGTATGATGCCAGGAAAAGTGAAGTGCATGGCATGGCCCAGCGTGGTGGTTCTGTTACGAGTCATGTGAGATACGGTAAAAAGGTATATTCACCAATCGCTAAAAAAGGGGATGTGGACATACTGGTTTCTTTTGAAAAGCTGGAAACCCTTCGATACCTGGATTTTTTGAAACCGGAAGGAAAAGTGATTATAAATGATGAAGAAATATATCCTCCTTCAGTAAATTTGGGTGAAGCGGAATATCCCAAAAATGTAGTCGATTCAGTTAAGACTTACTTCAATGATATCAAGGTTGTAAATGCATCAGAAATGGCCTCCGAAGCTGGAAACATAAGGACCGCGAATACGGCAATTCTTGGAGTATTATCTTTATATCTGGATATAGGGGCAGACTTATGGGAAAATGTTCTACGCAAGTCCTTTCCGGAAAAAATATTTAAACAAAATCTTAACGCCTTCAATTTAGGGAGAAATGCGTGAGTCAAATTCATAAACGCCTTGCCGCTCTTCTTTTTCTCAGCGTTCTATTTATTTTAGTCTCATTTCCTTATCAGGCCAGGGCAGGGTGTACAGTTGATTGTAAAAAACAATTTGAATTTGCGGAAAAACTATTTGAAGAAAACGACTTTTACAGGGCGATAACGGAATACAAGAGGTTTATTTTTCTTTTCCCGGACAGTGAAATGTCCGAAAAAGCGTACTTCAGGATCTGTGAGAGCTATTTCAAGGCGAACAGGTGGGCGGAAGCCATCGATTCGCTGGAGCAGTTCATCTTGAATTTTCCCCATAGTCCGATGCGAAATGACGCCCTGTACCTCAAGGGAATGGCGGAAAAAAAAATAAAAAAATATGATGACGCCTTATCTTCTTTCGAAAGCATTGCAAAATCATATTCTGAAGAATTCAGGAATAAGGCATATTATCAAATTGCATTAATTTATGTAGATCTGGAGGAATGGGGGAGGGCAAGGGAATATTTTTCAAAAATATCAGACGAAAGCACCCTCTATCCATCGGCATGGATTTTTTCATCAGGACTTGAAAATATCGATAATATTCCCCAGAAATCCCCGGCCCTGGCAGGAACTTTTGCCGCCATAATACCAGGCTCCGGACATTTATATACAGAACGACCACGGGATGCTCTTGTTGCCTTTCTCCTCAATGGCGCTTTTATATGGGCTGCCATTGAGCTTTTCGAAGATGACAATTATGTTGCCGGTGGCGTCGTTACTTTTTTTGAACTCGGCTGGTATACCGGCAACATCTATAGCGCTGTCAGCAGTGCTCATAAGTATAACAGAAGGGCTAAAAACGATTTTATTCAGGACCTGAAAAACAAATGTAACGTATCCTATTATTTTGACGACAGAAATTCATGCCATTTTTTAATGTTAAGCATGAACTTTTAGATATAATATGCTGAGATATATAATATTATCGATACTTGCTTCTTTCATTGTTTGTTCTGCAACGATCAGTTTCGCTGACAACAGAGATACTTTTGCGCCATGGCATTTTAATCATCCGCCTGAAAGGAATTATTCACACGTTACCCCTGAAAATAACCTTAATGTTCCAACGTATCTCCTGAAAAATACTGTTAAAATATTTATTAAATACATTTCCAGAGTAGACGGAGACAGGTGCCCGATGTACCCTACCTGTTCTTCCTACAGTCTGCAGGTTGTAGAAAAACATGGTTTTATTATGGGTATAGTCATGACAGCCGACAGGCTTATTCACGAAAGTAACGAAATGGATTATGCCCCAATTATAAATACAGGTAATGAATTAAGGTATTTTGACCCCGTCAATAATAATGATTTCTGGTGGTACGGGGGGAGGGAACTTGACAAATAACAGGCAATTAATAATTTAATAGTGTAACTACCCAGGTAGACGCAAAGAAAGAATGAAAAATGGCAGAAGATTATTATAAGGTATTAGGTGTTAATAAGAAATCATCCCCGGACGATATAAAAAAGGCATACAGAAAGCTTGCCTTAAAATATCATCCCGACAAAAATCCTGACAATAAACAAGCCGAAGAACAATTTAAAAAAATCAGCGAGGCCTATGCTGTCTTAAACGATTCCGAAAAGCGAAAACAGTATGACCATTTCGGTTCTGATGCATTCAGCCAGAGATTTTCCCAGGAAGATATATTCAGAGATTTTGATTTCAGTAAGATCTTCAGAGATATGGGCGTTGGAGGTTCAGGAGGGGATTTCACCACATTTTTTGGCCGTGGCGGTCGTAAGCGCTCCTTTACAAGTAGAGACAGCGATCCCTTTTCTGAACTTTTCGAAAGAGCTCAATCCGGTCAGCAAATACGCCGCAAAGGAAGTAACCTGGAATATGTCCTTAACGTATCACTTGAGGAATCCTTTTCCGGAGTCGATAAAACTGTATCCATAAATAAGGGGGGTGAAGTTGACGAAATCCGATTTAAGGTACCGGCGGGCATCAGTTCCGGGAAAAAACTTAGAATTCCCGGGAAAGGTCAAGAAAGCATTAATGGAGGTTCTCCGGGTGATCTCTACATAAAGATAAATGTCATGCCTCATTCGGTATTTACGAGAGATGGAGATGATATTTACGTTCAAAAATCGATTACTTTTTCAGAAGCCGCACTCGGTAAATCTATAGATGTGCCCACACTTGGCGGAGAGACAAAGAGACTGAAAGTTTCCGCAGGAACTCAAAATAATACAAAGATACGGATGAAAGGTTACGGAATGCCTCATTTCCGCGGTACAGGGAAGGGGGACGAGTATGTAAAAATTGCTGTATCAGTCCCCAAAACACTCACAAAAAAACAAAGGGATCTTATCAAAAATCTTTCAGAAGAAGGCCTTTAAATTCATTTTCGTCCACGGTTAAACAATACTGAAACAATTTCAGCACAACCTTCGAAATAGGATTTGTTCCAATACTGTCCGGTATGAATATTGCGTTCCCCGGTAGGGCCCGTTCCCCGAACGGGCCGATGAAGGCATCGGCCCCTACAAATGCTGGGTGGCATGGGCGGTTCGACCTTGAACCTTGTTCCCTGGTTACACATTAAACGTCTGATAAGATATGTTATGTAAACTTTGCCATCAAATTAACTCACTGAGGACTTGAAGCACTTTTTTATCTCTTTACGACAAGAACAAGATTCTCTGACTTTCTTATAACCTTTTCAGAAACCGATCCCATGAGCATTTCCTGAATATTGCTCATTCCATGGGATCCGATGACGATAACGGAGACATTTTCCTCTTTCGCTGCCCTCAATATTTCACTGGCCGGAACACCCTTTTCAATTCTTACCCTGACCTTAAAACCAGTTTTCCGCAGGTCTTCCTCGATTGAATCTATTTCCCTTTTCACCACATCTACAAGGTCCACCTCAATGTCAGCTAGATTCTTGGTGGCATACCAAGCCATGGCATCGAAGAATCTGCTGTCAATGACATGGAGAACAACCACCTCTTTTGCGCCGGCATCTTTTAATTGCATGACAACATCAAAGGCTTTCTTCGATACATCCGAAAAGTCAGTTGGATAAAGGATTTTCTCAAACATTTTGACACTCCTTTTTTATAGTGAAAACACTGTGTTATGATTTTCCTTCTACCGATTTTACTTTCGATACGCTCCGATACTATATCAGTTCAATCGACCCCCTGGCCCCCAGCTTATCCTTTACAATAATCAATACGCCGAGAATTCCCTCGATTTGTGACCCCACATCAAGGGCTTTTCTTATATCCCCCTCCCCTTTTACACAATTACCGATGAATGTAGCTGCTGCGTCGGCCAGTGATGCCGATTTTGATGTGACACAAACAGCATCAGCCTTGCCAAGGCTAAGTGAGTGACCAAAAGTACCTGAAGACGTACAGATACCGATTGGTGTGTCTTCAGCTTTTATTCTCAGGGAGATTTTGTAACTTAATGGAGATTCGCCAGCAAATATTCCTACACGGGCATCATCTTCAACAAAATTCAGAAATATGTCGCCCCCGTTTTCGACGATAACATTATCGGAATATTTTAAAATATCTGAAGCAACATATTGGGCAATGGCACCGGCTACAGAGGCCATTGGTCCCACTCCGGAGATATGGGACGCTTCGATCATGTCTCTTATAATAGCCGGAGCAAATTCGTCTTTTTCGATTGGCGTAAGGGAATTTAAAAAAATGGGGCGCTGTTTTATATATTCTTCAATGTTTCTTCTGAATTTATAGACAGATTCGAGGGCCAGGTCTTTGTAATCATTATCGGCGCTGATATAAAGATCTGTTTCTTTTACCTTTACATGAAAGGTTGCCAGATGTCCTTTTGATACTTTATTTCTGTAGGTTCTTTCACTATATTGCATGTTTCTGGTTTCTTGTTACTCATTGCTCATCTCTCATTAACTACATAAACTTTGTGCTTCCCGCACCAAGAATTCCATCCGCTTCTTTTTTTATATCTTCAGAAATATCAAGCCTTAAATTTTCACCCAGGCGTATTACTGTTTCACTCGCTCCATCTGAGATAAGATGCATATATCCTTTATACTTACCCCTATATTTATAAAGTATAGTATTAAGTATTTCTATATCGCTTTCCTTTGTTTTTGCAATATCGACCATGAAATGAACGGATGTAAAAGGTGTCTTTGCGGCCTCTTCCAGGGTAATTATCTCTGAGGCTATAATCTTGGCACTTTCCTCGCCGGCATCGACTTTCCCTTTTATAAGCAGTGGCTCCTCGCTATTTATGTTAAAAAATACGGTCCTGTAAAGATCGGGAAATACAATGATTGTGGAGATGCCTTTCATATCTTCGAGAGTCAGATATGCCATTGTTTCTTTTCTCTTTGTTGTAACTTCCTTGACGTTTGTAACTATCCCCGCCAGTGTAACCATACTCCCATCTTCTTTTTTTGATACTGTTTCCGAATCGCAATCCGTAATCATGTTGAGCCTGTCCCCAAATTTTAAGAGAGGATGCCCTGTTATATAGAAGCCGAGGGTTTCTTTTTCATAGGATAGAATCTTTTCCTGGTCCCACTCCGGAGTGTTCGGCAATTCGACCCCCTGGTCGCCTCCCAGATTTGCTGACTCAAAAAGGCTGATCTGGCCACTTGCCCTGTCCCTGCTCCTCTTTTGTGCGATATCAACGACTGTCTCGTAACCTTCCATCAGGCGGGCCCTGTTTTTTTCCATCGAGTCAAAGGCCCCGCATTTTATCAGGCTCTCTAAAACCTTTTTGTTGATTTTCCTGAGGTCTCCCCTGTTACAAAAATCGTAAAATGAAGAGAAATTTTCACCTTCTGCCCTGGCTTCAATGATCGAATCAACAGCAGCGGCACCAACATTTTTCACTGCGGCAAGACCAAACCTTATGCTTTTACCGCTCACGCTGAAATCTCTGTAAGATTCATTGATATCGGGTGGGAGGACATCGATTTCCATATCTTTGCAAGCAGTTATATATTTTATTATGTTGTCTCTGTTATTTTTTTCACTTGTCAGGAGGGCAGCCATAAATTCAACAGGATAATGGGCCTTCAGATAGGCCGTCTGAAAAGATATCATTGCGTAAGCAGTACTGTGAGATTTGTTGAACCCGTATTCGGCAAACGTTTCCAGCTGTTCCCATATCTTTTTCGCCTTATTCTCAGGCAGCTTGTTCTTTTTTGCCCCCGCAAGAAATTTAGGCTTTTCAAGTTCCATATCTGCAGCCTTTTTCTTGCTCATGAGTCGGCGGACATTGTCTGCTTCAGCCATTGTATAATTACCGATTGTACTGGCTATCTGCATGACCTGTTCCTGATAAACTATAACTCCGTAAGTTTCCTTCAGGATATTCTCAAGCTGGGGGACCGCATAAACAATTTTTTTGTTTCCCTGTTTTCCTTCTATAAAAGCAGGAATCATATTCATAGGCCCCGGCCTGTAAAGGGCAATCAAGGCGATAATATCTTCAATGCAGTCCGGTTTCATATTGACGAGAAGGTCCCTCATACCCGAGCTTTCAAGCTGGAATACGCCGTCGGTTTGACCTTTGACCAGAAGCTCATAGGTCTGCCTGTCATCCAGGGGAATGTCATTAATATTTATTTCTACCCCCCTTCCCTCCTTAATATGCTGGAGAGTGTGATTAATAACGGTAAGGGTTCTTAAGCCGAGAAAGTCGAATTTTGTCAGCCCGACTGATTGAATGTCATTCATGGAAAATTGCGTTACAACATCGCCGTTGGGACTTTTGCAGAGCGGAACCCTTTCCACTAAAGGCTTATCGGAGATCACAACACCTGCGGCGTGAGTAGACGAATGCCGGTTCAATCCTTCCAGGGAACGGGAAAGTGAAAGGAGTCTTTTTACTTTTTCATTTTTCTTTTCTTCTTCCCGGAGGCGGGGCTCCTTTTTTATTGCATCATCGAGGGTTATATTGAGAGTATTTGGAATCATCTTGGCAATCCTGTCCACCTCGCCATAGGATATGTTAAGTGCCCTGCCGACATCCCGAACAACCGCCTTTGCCTGCATTTTACCAAAGGTAATGATCTGGGCGACACAATCACTTCCGTACTTCCCGGTTACATATCTGATAATATCGTCCCTTCCCTCCATGCAGAAATCTATGTCTATGTCCGGCATAGTCTTCCTGTCGGGATTGAGAAACCTTTCGAAAAGAAGATTGTATCGTATGGGATCGATATTGGTAATACCCAGAGCATAGGCGACCAGGCTGCCTGCGGCTGATCCCCTGCCCGGTCCGACGGGAATATTGCTTTGTTTCGCATAATTTACGAAATCGGCAACGATCAGGAAATATCCCGGGAAACCCATTGATTTGATTATATCGAGCTCTGAATTTAAGCGTTTCTCATATACTTCACGAAGATTACCATCACCCTCTTTTGTTATCCGGGGCATCAATTTTTCAAGCCCTTTTTCAGCTAATAATGTGAGGTGTTCGTCAGGTAAGAGATTCTCGTCTATCTCAAAGCGCGGGAGGAAGGTATTATCAAAACTCAATGTCAGGTTACATCGTTCCGCAATAATTATCGTATTTTCAATTGCTTCTGGACAATAACTGAAAAGATCCTTCATTTCAGCGGGAGATTTGAAATAAAAGTGATCCGTTTTCATCCTCATCCTGTCGTTATCGTCTATCGTTTTGCCCGTTTGTATGCACAATAATATTTCATGGGCTTCTGCATCTTCCCGGTTAAGATAATGACAGTCATTTGTGGCGACTAAGGGGATGGAAAGTTCTTTGCTGATCTCAAGAAGTTTCTTATTGACAATCTTTTGCTCAGGGAGACCATTTTCCATAATCTCCAAATAAAAATTACCCTCACCAAATATCTCAAGATACTCTTTTGCCACACTTTTAGCAGAATCCCTGCTGCCATTTAGTAAAAGGCTGGGGATCTCGCCATGAAGACAGGCACTCATACCGATAAGGCCCTTGCCATGCCGGGACAAAAGATCTTTGTCAACACGGGGACGATAGTAAAATCCTTCCAGGTAGCCGGCAGAGGTAAGCTTCATAAGGTTGTTGTATCCTTCGAAATTCCTGGCGAGGACAACGAGGTGATGATTATTCGCACCTGCCCCGTATGAATTCTTGTCAAATCGGCTCTTCGGAGCTACATAGAGTTCACATCCTATGATTGGTTTGATTCCGTGGCGATAGGCCTTCTGGTAAAAGTCTATGGTTCCGAACATGTTGCCATGATCTGTCATGGCAACGGCAGGCATTTTATACTCTTTTGCCTTTTTGAAAAGGTCATCCAAACGAATTGCCCCATCAAGAAGGCTGTATTGAGTATGTACATGGAGGTGAACAAAATCGGAGTGCTTCATAATTATTTCTCATTGCTCATTGCTTGTTGCTGGATATAAGATGCTGGATGCTTGATATTGGATAAACACATTTTGTGACTTATATACTCAGAAACCAGAAACAAGCATCCAGTATCCAGCATCTTGTATCCAGTTTAATCGAGCCAGTAATTCGGAGCTTCCTTGGTTATGATAACATCATGAACATGACTTTCCCTGAGGCCTGCTGATGTTATTCGAACGAATTTCGCTTTATTTCTCAATTCTTCTATGCTTTTACAACCAACGTATCCCATTCCTGCCTTGATGCCGCCGACTAATTGATAAAGGCTCGCTGAAAGGGGTCCCCTGAATGGTACTCGTCCCTCTATTCCTTCAGGGACAAGCTTCAAGCTACCATCTATGTCATCATCCTGATAGTAACGATCTTTGCTTCCGGCCCTCATTGCTTCGATAGACCCCATACCTCTGTAAACCTTATAACTCCTCCCCTGGAAAAAGATGGTTTCACCGGGGCTTTCCTCTGTTCCTGCAAAAAGTCCCCCTATCATAACGGAATGAGAACCTGCGGCAAGTGCCTTGACTACATCACCTGAATACTTGATTCCACCATCCGTTATTATAGGGATATTGTACCTGGTATATGCCTTATAACAATCCCTGATGGCTGTCATCTGAGGAACTCCGACACCGGCAATCACTCTTGTTGTACAGATTGAACCGGGACCTACTCCTACCTTTACTGCATCGACCCCCGCCTTGATAAGAGCTTCCGCTCCTTCGTATGTCGCCACGTTTCCGGCTATTAGTTCGCAGTTCGGAAAATTTGCCTTTGTATCTTTAACGGCATCCATAACTCCCGCGGAGTGCCCATGAGAAGTGTCAATAACGATAACATCGGCTCCCACTGCCAGAAGGGCATCAACCCTTTCTTCTCTGTCGAGGATTCCCACCGCTGCACCAACTCTCAATCTGCCTAATGAATCTTTACACGCACTGGGATATTTCTTTATTTTTTCAATATCCTTAATGGTAATAAGTCCCTTTAAAGTATAATTATCATCAACAACCAGAAGCTTTTCTATCCGGTGCTCATGGAGGAGTTTTTTTGAATTTTCCAGTGTGATGTCAGCGGAAACGGTCACCAGATTCTCCCTTGTCATAACGTTGGAAATCGGTTGATCCAGATCAGTCTCGAATCTGAGATCCCGGTTTGTCAAAATCCCCACAAGTTTCTGCTTCTTTACAACGGGAACACCGGATATCCTGTATTTGCTCATTAAATCAAGGGCATCCCTGACCTTTTGCTCAGGTTCAATGGTTATGGGATCAACGATCATTCCACTTTCCGATTTTTTGACCTTGTCAATTTCAAGCGCCTGTCTCTCGATGCTCATGTTCCGATGAATAATACCTATACCCCCCTCCTGAGCCATGCATATAGCTGTTTTCGACTCCGTTACGGTATCCATTGCGGCGCTGATAATCGGTATATTCAGGAGGATGTTATTTGTCAGCAAAGTTGATGTGTCTGCTTCATTTGGCAAAAATCTTGATTCCGCCGGAACAAGGAGAAGGTCATCAAATGTAAGCCCTTCCCTTATTTGATCTTCCAACATTCTGTACCTCCATTATATGGTTTACAAATCGATCTTGATGGCTTCCCCATATTGGCCCGTTCGGGGAACATTTCCTACATACTTTGATGTGGGTTGCTTGCAGGAGCCGATACCCTCATCAACCCATTATTCTCTTTTTACGGGACTGTCAATCTTCGTGATTTTACGAGGCTGAACCTTTTATATAATAATATCGATTATCTAAATACAGATAGTACAGATCTTTTTCTTCATTGTATCCGATCAAGTCTGCAATCTGGTAATAGCCTGCCCTGGAAAACCTCGCGTCAAATGTATTGTTCTTGACACAACAATACATTACATTATCTTTTCCGATCCATAGAGTCGTTGGATCGAGCTCTTCAAGGTCAGAATTATTCAGCAGGAGGTTTATGGATTCGTTGTTATTTTCTTGTGAATTAACTTTATATACAGACCTCACTACATAGGGAGTATCTTCGACTTCTATGTAACATCGGTCATTTTTCATCTCAATAATATATCTTCCCGACGCATCCCTCTTAAGGTTTTCATAAAACAGGTTTACAATATCTTTTCTAAACATTTCCGCACCTTTGTAATACCAGACACCATCCTTATCAACCATGATATTACAGGGAGGAATATCGTTATTACTTTTCAGATTCATCGTTGTCCGCCTCTACGTTATGTATTGGTAAACCGCCCATTATTTTCTGCTGTCCAGAAGTATGGTAACGGGGCCGTTATTCATCAATTCTATTTCCATCATGGCCTGAAATTTACCGGTTGCTACTTTTTGAACTTTTCCCCGCGTATTTTTTACAAAATATTCATAGAGTTTCTCGGCCAATTCGGGATCACCGGCATTTACAAACGAAGGCCTTCTTCCTTTTCTGCAATCTGCAAGTAGTGTAAACTGGGAAACCACCAGCATTTCACCCGATATATCCAGAAGAGAGAGATTCATCTTACCTCCCTCATCTTCAAATATCCTGAGGTTAACTATCTTATCGACAAGATAATCAGCATCCGTTTCTCCATCTCCCTTCTCGACTCCGAGAAGAACCAGGAATCCTTTTTTTATTTCTCCAATAGTATTTCCATCGACGTTTACTTTTGCAAAATCGACTCTTTGAATAACAGCTCTCATGTATACCCAATTTATAAAGTGTTCGACGTTATCAATAATTATTCCATGCTTCAAGTATTTTCTATTTTATGTTTGACGGTCTCGAAAGCAATATTCACACCGGACAGTATTGACTCATTTTAAAACCTTGTAACACATAATCGGTCCCATCTTGTCCTTGATGTATACTTTTTCCATTTTTTGCACGTTAAAGCGTCCCATTGTTTGGAAATATGTATGTTGACCGATAATTATTTCGCCTCCCTTTGCAACCTCTTCCAATTTTGCAGCGATGTTTACGCTATCTCCTATAACCGTATAGTCCATTCTATTCTCTGATCCTACATTTCCAACAATCACATGGCCTGTGTTAATCCCTATTCCTATCTCAAAAGTCTCTTTGCCCTCTTTTTTCCTTGCCTTCATCCATTGATCCACAACATGCTGCATTTCTAAAGCCGCTTTAACAGCGTTGCAAGAGCTAATATCATCAGAGGGAACAACTCCAAATACGGCCATGATTGCGTCACCGATAAATTTGTCTAATATACCCTGATTCCTGAAAACAATATCCACCATGGCGCTGAAAAACTGATTAAGCATAGTGACCACGTCTTCAGGCTTTGTCGTCTCGGAATAGAGTGAAAAAGACCTTATATCAGCAAAGAGAATGGCCACCTCCCTTCTTTCATTTTCAAAAAACACTTTACCTTTTGAATCAACCAGTTTATTGATCAGGTTATCTCCAACATATCGGCTTAATTTGTTCCTCAATTCTTCGTCTTCCTTAATTTTTTCATAGGACATGGAGAGGTCCTTACTATAAACCATAAGTTTCACAGATTGTTCTTTAATCTCACGATTAAGGTCATTTAGCCGTTTCAGCATGTAATTAAAATTAACAACTATATCGCTCACTTCCTCATCGGCAATCTTCCCAATATAAATAAGTTTGTTTACCTTTTTTAATTCAATTGCAGTTGTTTCCCTTGCAAGTTTAACAAGTTGATCGGAAGACCTTCGCATGAGAGAAAACCCCGCAAGGGCGGAAAAGAGGGCCAATGCAGAAAAGATAAGCATCATTTCCGTAAATTCTATCTGCTCATAAGCAAACAGATAAACGACCACAAGGGAAGGAAGAACCCATAACAAGGCAAAAGCAACTCTCGTCTTTCCAGCAAAACTTTTGGAATTATAATATTTAGATTTCATTTATTATTAAAAACCCCTCGTGAGTTTTCATTCGTCCTTTTTATTTTCCATATCGCTTCTTTCAAAATTCAGCCAGTCATTAAACTCAACGGCTATGCCAGCACCTTGATTTTTCTCATCAATTTCTGAACTGTCAAATGGATCGATCCGCACAACGGTTGCTTCTCCCTTCATATAACCCTTAACATCATCGGTTCCGGGCAGATAAATCTTCAGATCCAGTAATTGACCGAGAAAATATCTTTGGGCATTCCGGGTTATGAACTTTGCGCCTCCTCCGGAGATGTCCGTTAACACCGTCTTTTCATTGAATATTTTTTCTTCAACGTCTTTAGAGGCTACTTCAACGACAAGTTCCATCGAAAAGCGCTCAAATCCTCTTCTATCGGTATTATCGGTCATTGTTCAAATACTTCCTTTTCTCCTTCTATGTCAACCCGGCCTAACCTAACCCAGATAAACTGGAAATTCGAAATTCGAAACACTAAATGCGAAACAAATCCGAATTTATAATATTCAAATGTTCAAAACATCAACACCACAGAAGTGGCATTAACTCTATTGTCAAAAGTTTAACTCTTTCCCGTTTAGATATTTGTATTTTTGTCATTCGATATTGTTTCGAGTTTCGAAATTCGATATTCGAATTTAAGTTTTGCAAGGACTTATCAACCATAAAAAAATTCTTTTGCCACTTTTGCAAGAATTTTACAACTAAGGGACTAATTTGTAGTGTCGTTTTCGGGTCTTCCAGTCTGAAGCGTTGGGACAGGCACGCATCAAAATAAATTCTGAAGTTTCATGGCTGCAGATACATCTCCTCCAATCTTAAGCTTTCCGGACATAAAAAGTTCTACCGGATTCGCATCCTTGTTTATCATTGCGACAAAATCAACTGCATCCATGGTTACTGTACACTCCGCTTTTTCATTTGTACCCTCCCCTGTTTCAGGAGGATTTTTGGTCAGATCAAACCACCAGTCACCGCCTCCATCACCGTTTATAACAAATTGATAAATGGTGTTGACTTTTTCACTGATCCCAGGGTTCGCAGCAAGCTTTTCCCTGATTTTTTCAATAATAACTCCTGGTGTTTCACTCATTTAATAACCTCCTAACCCAGATAAACTGGAAATTCGAAATTCGAAGCACTAAATGCGAAACAAATCCGAATTTCTAATATTCAAATGTTCAAAACATCAACGCCACAGAAGTGGCATTAACTCTATTGTCAAAAACTTAACTCTTTCCCGTTTAGATATTTGTATTTTTGTCATTCGATATTGTTTCGAGTTTCGAAATTCGATATTCGGATTTAAGTTTTGCAAGGATCTGTATATTATTCTTTATCTCATCTTCGAACCCAATCAGGCGGCTTTGAATTCGATCGAGTTCCTCCTCCCATAACATTTCCAGTTCTTTTTTTAAAGAATCAATCAGTTGATCGGCACTTTTTCCCAGGAGTTTATTGTAGCGGATATAGAATCTGTAGCCAAAAAAGATATTGATCAGCGCATAACTTCCCAATGCCGCAAGACCGCGGGGGGTAAAAAGGGCGTACATTGCCGTTACTATAAAATTAAGACCATTTGCCCACCCCGGATTTTCAAAAAGCCTGTGCCATGCCCCCTCCCCTGCCAGAGAAACGAGCAGGATGAAAAAAATGAATAAGTAAGTAACATACTGGATACCACTGAATACAAAATGGGAAGAATTTTCATAGACTGTGAAACGAATGTTAAATAAATGCTTTAACCTTTCATCCAGGCCTCTTCCATTATGCGCCGCGCCTATACTATCTTCCAGGCTGTCCGCGAAAGATGAAGGAATTCCCTTACGCAGAAGCTGTCCGGCAAATCGGTTTTTCAGCCGATCTGAATGGCGTTTAAAGATTGCGGCAATTTCTTCCGTAAAAGGAATAAAGCTTTGCTCTTTACTATCTTCCCGATCCTTTCTCAGATTGGATAAAAAAGCAAAACCGGAAGTAGGACCCACCATAATGGAGGGATTCGTCATTTTCGCAACCAGCTCCGATTTTAACTCCTTCGTTTCCATACATGAAGCCGCTGATTCATGAATAGTTTGCCTCCACTCCGAACTTTCCGCTTTCAGTTCCGCGATGAAACTTTCCACTGTCTCCTGTAGAATTTCAAGATTAATTAACTCCTTTTCAAATTGTGAAAGGAGCTGCGCGGCTTCCCTGTCAAGATTGGCTGTCTTTATATTTCTGATTTCCTTGAATTCTCTTTGCTGAAAGATCTGCTGAAGAAAGGTCGGAAACTGGTTCCAGTGAGCGAGACTTCCCCTCTTTTTAGCTTCCGCCGCTGATAGTGTGAAGATCAGAGGATTATCAAAACCGTTTTCATTCAGATGCTCCCGGAGTGAGGTAGTCACCTTTTCCAGTTCCTCAAAACCTGTCTCGACAGATTGTCCTTCAAACAGGATATCCACTTTATTGAGGACAAAATAAAAATTCTGTTTTGCCTTGGGAACAAGCTTTAAGAATTCATAAAATTGTCCATCGGCATACTTTTCCGGAGAGATAACCCACACTAGGACATCCAGATATTTAAGAAAATCAATTACATGGTTACGGTGTTCACCGATAAGGCTGTCAAAATCGGGAAGATCACAGAGCAGTATCTGCTGAATCGATTCTGCTTCGTGTGTATATTCCTTCCAGGGAACGTCGGTCATGGGAAGATCGGACGGAAACGGCGTTTTCACATATCGATAAATTAAAACAGAATCCGTATGAGGCCGGCGGTGACTGGTTGTTGAAATTTCAGACCCTGCAAGGGCATTCATAAGACTTGACTTTCCCACACCTGTTCCACCCAAAAGTCCCACCATTAAAGAGCTTTGCGTGAAGGAATCGAGTTTTTCCAGGAGATCTCCGGAAGTTATGAAGAGAGTTTCCTTCTCATCAGGTGTAAGGGTATAAAAAACACCTTCTTTTAATATTTTTCTGGCTTGCGTCAGGTCATCTCGCAGTTTTTGGATGGGATCTTTCATTTTATTCCCTAAACTTTGATGAATTGGCAAAAAGTTGAATTTCCCCTCCCCTTCACCCTCACTCTAACCCTCTTCCATCAAGGAAGAGGGAACTCTTTCGACTTTTTGCGAAGCCATCAATCTTTCCTGGACGGATCGAATGGATTCAATAGTTTCCTGCAATGTCGTTAGAGAAACAAGGCATGATTCATAGCGACCTTTCTGTTCCTGTAATATGGAAAGAAGTCCTTCCCGGTAACGGTGGTCCAGCTCATGGGCAATTTTCTTAATCTCGCGTGACGCGAAAAGTTCCACAGAACCCTTGGTAACTAATGGCGCAAGAACAGAATCCAAAGCCGCCTCGAAAATGCTGATGCCGCCCCCGAGGACAATTTCGAAAGACAAAATTAAAACGCCCCAGAGAATAGACGCTGAGTAGATACCCCACTCCTTGCTTTTCGGGATACCCCGGGCAAGTTCCTGAAAGGTTTCTTCAATCCAGAAAGCCATCTTTTCCTGTTCTTCCCGAACCTTATTTCTTATTTCTTCATTTGTGAGGGCAATATCTGTCTCACGCATTTTATTATAAAGAGGAGATATATTATCCTTGGGAGAAAGCTTCTCTAAAACAAGTCGATTGAACCGTTCCACCGTTTCCAGAACGGGAGAAATATCGACCCTTTGTCTAATGTTTAAAAGCTCTTTTGTATGGGTCTCGGATGACTCCCTTTTTTTTAATCCGAGAAACCTGAAGGGCGCCAGAAAAAGCCGGCCAATATAACGCCGTGGTTTTCTCAATAGATCATATTTATGAAATATCTTTCTTATCTCATTCTGAAGGTAGTTGCGAGAGTCCTTCCTGTAATGACTTTCAAACTGCGCAAGAAGGTCACGACTGCTGTCCTCAAATATTGAATCGAGTCCTCCTAGCCATTCCTTACCGGCCAGATTTTCCTCTTCAAGCAAGCTTAGAAAAAGGTTAATTTTTTCCGAGAGTTTTCGGGCATTTCGCATCTTCCCCTCCTGATGGAGCTGAGGTAAATGAGTCTTGCCTGACATTTCAGAAAAAAGGGACGTAAATTTTTTAAATTCTCCGTTGTTTGAGATCGCTTCACGGGTGGGCGATGATATGTAGGGTATAAGCCAAAAATGATCGTTGGTGATTTCCATTCCCTGATTAAGGAAAAAAGCGAGTATTTCCTCCCGGGTCAGGATGTTATCTGCTTTATTTAAAAGAAAATAATAAGGTTTTCCCTCCTGATAAATACGGGAAAAGAACCGGGAAGGCACTTCATCGGCATATTTCTCCTGACTCGTTATAAAAACAATCACGTCAGCTAACAGATAAAAATCCTCGGCCATCTGCCTGTTCTGCATCTCAAGACTATCGAGATCAGGCGTATCTACCAGTGCGAGATGATCGATTTCTCCACGACTGTGTTCGGCCACAACATAATTTCCGGAAATGCCATGATGTTTAATAGAATCACTTTCATCTTCATCGATATGCCTTATTTGAAATTCGGGAAAAGGGAACTCTTCACCAACAGAGTTCTTTGAATGAGTGTATATGACGGGTTCTTCCGTTTTAGGTCTTTCCACTCCTGTTGCACTTATATCACTTCCACAAAGAGCGTTGAAGAGAGTGGACTTCCCTGTTCCCGTTCCTCCTGTAAAAACAACCCAGAGGAAGGGCCCGGCCTGTTTGTAGTAATAAACGGCCAGCTCTCTTTGAAGTGAGTTTTTAAGATGATAAATTTCCTTTGCCGATGGAGTGAGCCCCGGCCATCGAACAGCGTTCCATATAGAATCTGTATTTTTCTTTTGGCCGCTAATCACCGGCCACTGATCACTGACCACTAACTCACCCCATTCATTTTCTTTAAGGCAAGGATGAGGGCTTGAGTCCCCAAACGTCCATGCCCCTGGGCCTTGACTGCAATATAAAGCTGATGTACCAGAGCCAATCCGGGCAGAGAAAGGCCGGCAGCTTCAGCTTCTTCCAGAGCAATACCCATATCCTTGATGAAATGCTCAACAAAAAACCCGGGATCATAGTTTCCCTGTACAATTCGAGGTCCCAGATTGTTTATAGACCATGAACTTGCCGCCCCTTTTCCTATAATATCGATTACAGCCTGTCCATCCAGTCCCACCTTTTCGGCATAAAGAAGTGATTCACAAACACCTGTTATTGTACCGGAAATAAGAATCTGATTACACATTTTTGTATGCTGTCCCGCTCCCGATTCACCCATATACACAATGTTCTGCCCCATTAATTGGAATAGAGGAAATACTTCATCAAAAGCCTTCTTATCGCCCCCGACCATGATAGCAAGGGCTGCATTTTTCGCCCCTATATCACCTCCCGAAACGGGAGCATCAAGACTTGCGATTCCTTGTTCTGATGCGACTGAGGCAATCTTTCTCGCCAGACCGGGTTTGCTGGTGGTCATATCCACAACAATACGGCATGATCCACTTGTTGAAAGAATACCATTTTTTCCAAAATAAATCTCTTCCACATCCCCCGGAAATCCGACCATAGTGAACACAATCTCCGAATTGGCAGCTACTTCAGATGGAAAATCACACCATTTGCCACCATTTTTGAGGAGACCTTCCGTCTTCTCTTTTGTCCGGTTATAAACGTAAAGTTCATGTCCTGCTGCCTGTAAATGGCCAGCCATGGAAGATCCCATAATTCCTGTACCAATCCATCCAAGTTTCATAAAACTGCAACGCTCCTTTTCTGCAGGGCCCGTTCCCCGAACGGGCTGAATATTGGACCGATGAGGGCATCGGCCCCTACAAATCATGCATGTATTATGTGATTTAAAACATAGTGCAGTACAATTATCAAGCATATAATCTGAGACCTCTGCATAACGTCCCTCCCGAAAATTATCCACATCAAAATTTAATTGTCAACCCAGCAATTGAATAATGGTTGACATACAAATTTCCGTTTGATATGAGCGGCAGTATAAATAAACAATTTGAGGAAAAACCATGTTTAATAAGACGCTAATCAGAATAACGGAAAATGTATTGAGGGACATTAAAATTTCTATCTCTTATGAAGAAGCCTGTGAACTTGCTGCTCTCCCCGATGACAACACTACGGATTTGATAGCGTGCGCAAATAAGATCAGGAATAAATATAAAAAAAATAATGTGTTTACATGTTCCATAATTAACGCCAAATCCGGTTTTTGTTCGGAAGACTGCGCCTTTTGCGCTCAATCGGCCCATCATAAAACCGAAATTGATACCTATCCTCTGCTGAGTGAAGAAGAACTTATAGATAATGCCATCCGCATGCATGAAGCAGGGGCAACGAGATACTCAATGGTTACAAGCGGTTACATGCTCACAGAAAAAGAGATAGAATCAATAAGCAATGCAGCGGCAATAATAAAAAAGAAAACCGGTCTTTCCATCTGTGTCTCGGTTGGTATGTTGACAGAACCGATGATACGGCAACTGAAGGAAAGCGGAGTTACCACCTGTCATCACAATCTGGAAACTGCCAGAAGTTACTTTGATCAGATTTGTACAACCCACGACTATGACGAAGATATAGAGACGATTAAACTGGCTAAATCGGCCGGTCTCAAGGTTTGCTCCGGAGGCATTCTTGGCCTTGGTGAAACATGGGAACAGCGGATCGAGCTGGCCTTTACTCTCAAAGAACTTGACGTCGATTCGATACCGATCAATTTTCTCAATCCGATTCCCGGTACCAGGATGGAAAACAGACAGTTACTCCCTCCCATGGAGGCGCTGAAGAGTATCGCCCTTTTCAGGTTAATAAATCCCGGAAAGAACATCACTATATGCGGCGGCAGAGAGATAACTTTACAGGATTATCAATCGTGGGTTTTTATCGCCGGCGCGAACGGGCTAATGGTGGGCAACTACCTTACCACAGAGGGACGAAGTATAAAGATGGATATGGACATGATTAAAGAGATGGGTCTGGGGGCTTAGAAATGGAAACAACTATCGAACGTAACAAACAGTTAGAAATTGATGACAAGAAATACATCTGGCATCCCTTTACCCAGATGCAGGATTATATGAAGGAAAAACCCCTCATCATAGAGAGCGGGAATGGATGCACCATAAAGGACATTTATGGAAATGAATACATTGACGGAATTTCTTCACTCTGGACTAACGTTCACGGGCACAGAAAGGAAAAGCTCGATCTTGCAATAAAGGAACAACTGGACATGATTGCTCATTCCACACTGCTGGGACTCTCAAATATTCCCGCCATCGAATGCGCCAGAAAACTTATCGAAATTGCCCCGGAGGGACTGACGAAGGTTTTTTATTCCGACAGCGGCTCCACTGCCGTCGAGATAGCCATTAAGATTGCCTTTCAGTATCATCAACAGGCAGCTTCAGGCGATCCGAATAAGACAAAATTTATCTCTCTGACCAATGCATACCATGGAGATACCATAGGTTCGGTGAGTGTGGGAGGAATCGATCTCTTTCATGCAACGTATAAATCACTTCTCTTTTCAGCTATTCATGTCGAATCACCTTATTGTTATCGATGCCCCTTTGGAAGGTCTGATAATTCCTGCGATTTCGAATGCTTGAAGAATTTGGAAGAAACGATGGGGGCACACTGCCACGAAGTTGCCGCTTTTGTAATAGAACCCCTGGTTCAGGGAGCAGCGGGTATGCTGGTCCAGCCCCCGGGTTATTTAAAAAGGGTCAGGGAACTCTGCACCGAGCACAACATTATCATGATTGCCGATGAGGTTGCCGTAGGTTTTGGAAGAACGGGCAAGATGTTCGCGTGTGAACATGAAGGCGTAGTGCCGGACATAATGGCCCTTGCCAAGGGGATTTCAGGGGGTTACCTGCCGCTGGCGGCTACTCTTGTCAATGAAAAGATCTACGAGGGATTTTTGGGGAAATATGAAGAGTTCAAAACATTCTTTCACGGACACACATATACCGGGAACCCCCTTGCCTGTGCCGTATCCCTCGCAAATCTTGAGATCTTTGAAGAGGAACATGTGATAGATAAACTCCAGGGAAAAATCGAACATCTCACGAAGAAGTTACAATCATTCACATCCCTGGATCATGTCGGAGAGGTGCGACAGCGTGGATTCATGGTGGGCATAGAACTGGTAGCAGACATGGCTTCAAAAGAATCCTATCCTCCCGAGGACAAAATCGGCCACAGGGTAATAATGGAAGCCCGAAAGCACGGCCTTATGATAAGACCACTCGGTAATGTGATTATACTCATGCCCCCTCTCGGCATTTCAATAGATGAGCTCGACAGGCTATGTAAAATTACATACGAATCGATCAGGGTAGTTACGGAGAATTTATCGTAAAACAGTAAGGCAAGGCTTCAGCCTTGCATTATGTTCGCAGGGCTAAAGCCCTGCCCTACATCGTTTTTTGCAGGGCTAAAGTCTTTTCATACGGCACAAACATGACAGTTTCGTAAAAAGTCTGTCATTCTCGCGTAGGCGGGAATCCATAAAGGGCTAAGCACTTTAAAAAACTGGATTCCCGTTTTCACAGGAATGACAAAATTGTACATTTTTCGACTTTTTACGAAACCATCAGACATAGATCCCGCAGGATATAGTATTCTATGCACACAGAAGGAACATTTTTTTTCGACCCGGCAGACGGGATTTACAGAGACCACTTTCCCGGCAATCCTGTTGTTCCGGGAAGCTTGATAGTCCATGCATTTCTTGAGGCTGGAGAAAAGGCCGGATTCTCAGGTGCTGAATACACCATAGAAAACTTCAGGTTTCGAGAATTTATCTCCCCCGGCGAATATTCATACAGCATCCGGATGCTTCCGGATCATCTGAAATGCCGGCTCTATCGAAACCATCGGGATACACCAAAAACATTAGTGACTGGGACAATCAGAAGATGAAACTTCATTTTTCCGGTAATCGCGTCCTCATTTTAGGCGGCAGTTCTGATCTCGCAATAACCCTGGCCGAATTAATGATCAAATCGGATCTCTTTCCGATCTTAACTTACAGAAATGATGAGGGAGAGAGGTATATATCGGAAGCGTTGCAGCCTTTCGCGGGAAAATACAACTCTCATTACCTTGATTTCAGCGATCGCGATTCTGTGGACTCACTATTCCATCAGATCGGCAATGATATCGACTTCCTGGTAGATTTCGTTCAGGGTGACCTTGAAAGTCTTATCGCCTCAGCAGATGAAGACAGTATCTACCGCTACTTTACCGAAAATGTTTCTTTCCGTGCGGAGATTCTGAAAAGGGCCGGCCGGGCCATGCTGAAAAAGAAGAGAGGAAAGCTTGTCTTTATCTCTTCAACGGCGGCAGACAAGCCCAATCCCGGCCAGGGTTTTTATGCGTCTGCCAAACTGGCATCGGAGGCCCTCTATAGAAATCTGGGAATCGAATTAGGCAGACACGGAATTACCACCGTGTCTTTGCGTCCCGGCTACATCGATGCAGGGCGTGGCAAAGCATTCATTAAGGCCCGGCAGAAAGAAGTCATGAAAAAGGTACCGATAAAACGAGCTCTAACCGGCCAGGAAGTAGCAGAAACAATCCTTTTTTTTCTCTCCGACAGCTCAAAGGGGTTTAATGCTACCGAAATTTGTATAGATGGCGGACTGACGGCGGGCAAATAAAAGATGACCCATTAGATCACCGTAAAGACGCAAAGGACGCAAAGAAAAACTCAGATTTTTTAAATCTTTGGTAACTACTCAGGTGGATAGGCTAAAGGCTGAAGGCTGTTAGGGAAAAGATTCACGAAACCTAAAGCGGCAAAGCCGCAACCAAAGAGGTGTTGACCTCTTGCATGTAGGGCAAGGCTTTAGCCTTGCATCGGGCTTTACGCAGGGCTAAAGCCCTGCCCTACGTTTCCAGGGCAGCAAAGTTGCAACCTGTCTGCGTGTGCCGCACAAGCAGGCACCGCACAGGCAGGGGGGTATCACCTCATAGTGAGACCTTATACAAAGGTCTCATAACATAGCCATTCGAGTATGCTATCCCCAAATACGGCTTTTGCCGTTGGGAGGATATCAGCATCCTTCAGGCTAATAATCTGAGCAGTTATAATCTCTGCGGTCTTTGCGCCTTTACGGTAAATTAATTGGAGGTATCCAAATGGAAATTTTGGACGAAATAAAGGAAATTCTGACGGAAATTCTTGATCTTGAAGATCAGAAAATTACACCGGAGACTTATCTTGTTAGAGAATTGGATGTTGAATCTATCGATCTTCTTGAGCTGGCAGTGGCATTAAATTCCCGGTTCAACATAGAAGTCAGCGATGATGATATTTTTCTTAAAAAATTCAGACTATATGTAACAGAAGCTGAGCAGCAGGGAACGGATACTTTTCAATACGTGACGGCAAAACTCCCGTTCCTCACGAAAAACAGGGCGGAAGAGATAATGGCGGATCTCCAAGAGGGTCCCGCTCTCAAGGTGAAAGATCTGATCAGTTACGTGGAGTGGCAGAGTAAGGATGTCTAAAAACGCAATATCATCATTAGAGAAACTTATAAACGAAAGAAGAAGTATAAGAAAGTATAAATCGGATATACCTCCGGAAGATTGGATCATCAGTATGATCCACTGCGCTGCAAGAGCCCCCTCCCCCGTAAACAGTCAACCGGTTCGTTTTATCCGGATCAGCCCCCCCGAAATTAAGGAAAAACTTTATGAGGCAATGGCTTCCGGTCGGCAGAAAATTCTGAAATCCCTGGAAACACGTGACAAGCCAAAAAGGCTGAGGAACTGGATAAGCAGCTACTGGCGATTCTCGGAATTCATGTTCAAGGCACCTGTCCTCTTAGCCGTGGGAACGGTCCTGTCAACTCAAAGTTTTTCAGAAAGATTGCTTGAGGCCGGATTAATTGAAAAGAATGTAAGGAGCAGTACCGATGTGGATATCACCGTCGGTCTGGCCCTGAAAGGATTTATCCTTAAAGGGGAAGAACTTGGTCTGGGCTCATGTATTCTTACCGCTCCACTGGTTTTTATCTCGAACGTTGAAGAAATTCTCGAGGTTGAAGGAATACGTGTCAAATGTCTTGTTACTGTCGGTTTCCCCGATGAAGAACCCCGATTACTTGAGAGAAAAAGTGTCGAAGAAGTGTATATGAAAGTCTGAAGGCTAACGGCATAATAGTTTATAGCAAGATTTGAGGTGTCCAGTTAAAATGTCAAGAAGAGTGGTTATTACTTCCATAGGAGTTTTCTCGTCTCTCGGTTTTTCTATTGAACAGATTGTTGACAATTTGAAGAACGGAAGGGTCGCCTTTGAAAGGCCATCATTTGATGACAGTGTAGTTACCTGTCCCATTAAGAACTTTAATATAAAAGATTTCATTAATCCTTTCAAAGACCGGCGATACTTGAACCGGGGGGCACAGTTTTGCGTGGTATCGGCGATAGAAGCTGTAAAAAACGCCGGAATCAGTAATAAATTACTTTCAAATGCCGGTTTATTTATAGGAGCCGGACCCAATCTGGATATGGGCAGTGAATTTCCGGAAGTCCGGGCAGGAGAGATAGATCGGGAGGATCTCAAAGCCCTGTGGATTTTAAGGTTTCTCCCGAATACGGCAGCTTCCGCTATAGCCAGATTGACCGGCATACATGGGGAAAATCTCACTATAACTACTGCATGCGCCGCTTCCCTGCAGGCTATTGGAGAGGCATTTAGAAAAATTAAGTACGGTCATCTCGACCTGGCTTTTGCAGGTGGAGGCGATTCACGGTTAAGCCGTGGTGGCATCCTCGCTTATAAAAAAGCCCAGGCATTGTATACGGGAAACAGTGATCCCGCGAAAGCGAGCCGCCCTTTTGACATCAACAGAAACGGGTTTGTCCCCGGTGAGGGGGGCGCATTTTTTCTCCTGGAAGAAATGGATCACGCTCAAAGAAGGGGTGGAACAATATACGGGGAAATATGCGGTTTTGGAAACTCGATTGACGGATACAACATGACTGCACCAAACCCGGATGGAAGATGGGGAGAAAAGGCGGTACTTGCCGCTTTAAATGAGGCGGGCATGTCTCCCTCTGAGATTGATGTAGTATCCGCTCACGGAACAGGTACATCCCTTAATGATGACATGGAGGCAAATTTGATAGATCGCGTCTATGGAGATAATACACCTTTTGTCATTGCCCCGAAGTCATGGATCGGGCACATATCGGCGGCCTGCGGTGCCGTGGAGCTGGCGATCACTCTGGCCTGTATGCGAAATAATTATCTGCCTGAGATAAGGAATCTGGAAGAACCGTGTCACTCAAAAATCAACTTCGTCAGGAATGGGCAAGAACATTCCGTCAACACGGTTATGGCAGAAAACTTTGGCTTTGGGGGACAGAATTGCGCACTTATTATTTCATCTCACGCAAAGACGCAAAGGACGCAAAGAAAGACGTAAGATGAAGAAAAAGAAAGATGAACTAACAGTAAATACGGGTTTGGACGGCTTTGTTCTTATTGATGAAATTACCGAATCCGGAACGAAAAGCATCAATGGAATCAAAAGATTTTCTAATTCCCCCTTCTATTTAGGCATTGAATCTCTTGCCCAGTTGGGTGCTTATCATGTCCGTTTCCTCACCCGTTTTGAAAGGCACGCGTTTCTACTCAAGATAACACATTGCCGGATGCCTGCAGAGCAGGTTTTAGACGGCAGATATCTTTTATGCGGAACTCTCATGAACCGGAGCGAGTCTGCATTTTCATATATCCTGGAGGCTAAACAAGAAAGTGGAACCCCTCTTTTAAAGGGTAAAATCCCCCCTGCCTCCCCTTTAGTAAAGGTGGGAATTAAAGGTGAGTTCCTGTACGGAACTCTTGATTATAACGATAATTTCAAGAAGGAAATATTACAAAACCATTACCGGAAGGTGTTTTTATGTTTGCTAAACGATTTAAAAACAGAATAGCCATCCAGAAGCAGTCCGGCCTGTACCGGAATCCACCCGAAATAAGGGAAAAGGAGGGGAAATATCTTCTTATCGGCAACAGGAAGGTTCTCAATTTTGCATCCAACGACTATCTTGGCCTTAGCGCCTCTTATGAACTGAGACAGAAAGTAGCCCGAAACTTCCGGAAATACAGCACATCATCCTCATCATCACGACTTGTTTCGGGCAATTATTCGGTTATCACCCGGGCGGAAAATGAATACGCCCAATATTTCGGCTATGCGGATGCACTTTTTTTCCCCAGTGGCTACCAGGCAAATGTTGGAATTCTTTCGACTTTTTTCGAGCAGGGAGATACGCTGATCTTCGACAAGCATATCCACGCAAGCAGCGTCAAGGGAATGACTTTAAGCGGGGCCAACTTCCTGGGATATAATCATAACTCCATGTCCCACCTTTCCAGGAGGTTGAAGGCAAACAATCAGAAACAGGCCGCCGTCCTTACGGAATCTCTTTTCAGCATGGATGGTGATTTTCTGGATGTTGATGGTTTGGGAGAACTCAAAAAGCTTCACGGTTTTTTGAGCATAGTAGATGAGGCCCATGCATTTGGTGCGGTAGGCGAAAATGGCCGCGGCATTGCCCGTGATGTGGCAGATATCGCAGTGGGGACCTTCGGCAAGGCCATGGGTCTTTTCGGCGCATTTGTACTTTTACCGGAAGGACTAAAAGAATATCTCTTCAATTTTTCTTCTCCCCTTATCTACACCACTACCCTTCCCGAAGCTCATGCAGCCTCGACTATGGATCTGTTGGAAATCATCTCCAAAAGTGAAGATAAAAGAAAACATCTGCGCGGAATCAGCCATCGCTTAAAAGAGGATTTGATGCGTGAAGGATTCAAGGTTAATGGAGATGCCCATATTCTTGCTCTGGAAATCGGTGATGAAGACAGGGCCGTGGAAGTATCCCGGAGTTTGCTCGATAAGAATATCTTTGTTTTACCGGCCAGGTATCCCACGGTACCGATGGGCAAGGCCATATTGAGGATAGGAATGACCGCTTCGCATACTGAAGACGATGTGACGCTTTTTATCAATTCTATAAAGGAGACATACAGAAAGTTTGAAGAGAAAAATGGATGATCTTTATATTGTCGGAACCGACACAGGCGTGGGGAAAACAGTGCTTTCCCTTTTACTGATGCAGTTTTTCTATACAAGGGGTTTTACGCCCTTTTACCTGAAGCCTGCCCAGACGGGATGCCGGAATCCCTACGATACAGACAGCGATGCGAAATTTATTTATCAGCATGTAAATCCTCTCGGCAGGAAAGACCCTGCCGATTCTGTGATCTACTGTTTTAAGAATCCCAAGGCGCCTTACTTCGCCGCCAGGGACGAAGGAAAAGAAATAGATTTCAGGATAATACAGGAAACTATTAATAAAAAAAGACTCCTTTACTCCCCGATTGTTATAGAGGCAGCCGGCGGACTTTTTGTGCCTGTTAATGAAAAACTATTGATAATAGATACAATCAGGATGACAAAAGCCAGACCGATTATCGCCTCCCGGGCCGGACTCGGAACTATAAACCATACACTCCTCACCATAGAGGCCCTGAAAGGAAGGGGAATACTGCCGGCGGGAATTGTTCTTATAGATTCCGGCGAAACGAGTACACCACAAGATATGATAGGCGAAAACATTGAAGCCATCGAAAAGGTCTCCGGGATAAAAGTTGCCGGGGTAATCGGAAAGATCGTTGATTTTTCAAATCCAGACCGGGATTGTTTTCAAACCATTGAAAGATTATTTATCAGGTAAAAGACCCCCTCCCCTTGCTTAAATCCTGTTTTTAACGGAATTCGTAATTTAATTCAAAATCGTTAGAGTGGAACAAATCTTGCTATATCGTAACAGTGAAGCTAATCATCGTCAAATACATGACACTCGAATCTCTAAGCACAGATACCTGTCACAGGGTTTTTCAGGAAGAAGGGGTTTTAGTTTTTTGGAGAAAAAATGGAAATTGCAAACAAAATAAACCTTTTCGCTTTATAATCTTTTAACATTCCAAGGACATTCTTATGAGAAGAAAACCAGCATATGAAGAACTGAAGCAGAGGGTTCAAAAATTAGAAAAAGAGATCCTCGACCTCAGGCAGAGCAAGGAAGTGCATAAACAAGCTGAAGAAAAATACCGCACCCTTGTAGAGTCCACATTAGACCTTATCTTCACCGTTGACAGGAGGGGAATGTTCACATATGTCAACCCGACACTTGAGAAGGTTACCGGTTACACTTCCTCCGAGTTGATTTGACATCCATTCACATACATCATAGCCCCCGAACTGATAGAATCCACCGTCAACCGATTCAGGAAAGGCGTAAGGGGCGATAGCATTCCTCCTTATAAAGCCGATATTGTTCACAGAAATGGAACAAGGATACCCGTAGAATTTCAAGTGACCACATTACATGATAAGAATGGCAAACCCACAGGGAGATTTGGTTTCGGCCGTGACATTACCGAGAGAAAAAAGGAAGAAGAGATTTACAGAACTCTGGCAAACACATCCCGCGCCGGTGTCTATATCGTTCAGGACGGCAAGTTTCATTTTATCAATCATAATGCGGCCATGTATGCGGGCTATACCGAGGAAGAGATGACAGGAACGGAAGCTCTCAGCATCCTTCATCCCGAAGACAGGAAATCTGCCACAGAGAACGCCGGAAAGATGCTAAGAGGGGAAACCACCACTCCCTACGAATTCAGGATCATCACCAAAGACGGACAAATACGCTGGATTATGGAGACCCTCACATCCATTGACTACCGTGGAAAGAGGGCAATACTTGGTAACTCTTTAGATGTAACCGAACGCCGAGAGGCGGGGAGAAAACTGGAAGAGAGCGAAAAGAAACTTTATCACATCATTGCGGGAATTTCCGTACCCACCTTTGTTATAGACAACAACCATACTGTCACCCACTGGAACAGGGCCTGTGAAAATCTTACCGGCATTTCTGCACATGAAGTAATTGGAACCAGTAAACAATGGTCCGCTTTCTATTCTGCCGAAAGACCCACTATGGCCGATCTTATAGTAGATAAAACAGCAGGGGAAGCGATATACGAGTACTATGAGGGCAAGTGTCAAAAATCTGTTCTTATGGAGGACGCATACGAAACTGAAGGTTTCTTTCCGGCTCTTGGAGAAGGCGGTAAGTGGCTTTTCCTTACAGCTGTGCCATTGAAAAACACAGCGGGAGAAGTAATTGGGGCGATAGAAACCTTGCAGGACACCACCGAGCGTAAGAAGGCGGAGGATGAATTGCAAAAGGCTAAAATAGAGGCGGAAGAAGCAAGCCAGGCAAAGAGCCAGTTTCTCGCCAGTATGAGCCACGAGATCCGTACTCCCATGAACGCAATTATCGGCATGTCCGAGCTTCTCGCGGGCACTTCCCTTTACGACGAGCAGAATGATTATGTGGAGATGATACAGGTTTCGGCTGACAGCCTCCTCGGTATAATAAATGATATACTGGATCTGTCAAAGATTGAAGCGGGACATATCGAACTCGAAGAAACAGAATTCAACCTGAGGGAGGTTGTGGAAACAACGGGCGTTACCCTGGCAACACGGGCAAACAAAAAGGGCCTTGAGCTTCTGTGTCATATAAGACCTGATACGCCGGCACATATTGTGGGCGACCCGATGAGGCTGCGCCAAATCCTGGTCAATCTCACAGGCAATGCCATAAAATTTACTGAAAATGGCGAGATTGTTATAAGCGTGGAAGCAGCCGAAAAGAAGGATGGCAAAGCGCTTTTACACTTCCGTGTTTCCGATACGGGGATCGGGATCCCGAAAGAAAAGCGGGAGAAGATATTCGAAAGTTTCACCCAGGCAGACAGCTCTACAACCCGTCAATACGGGGGTACGGGTCTCGGTTTGACCATTTCGAAACAGCTCATTGAGATGATGGGAGGCAAAATCTGGGTGGAAAGCGAAGAGGGAAAGGGAAGCGTCTTTCATTTCACCATTCACACACGTACAGTAGAAGAAACCGTGGATAAATATGATGTAGTGCCAGGGGGAATAATTCATCTCAGGGTTTTGATTGTGGATGACAACTCAACGAACCGCCTGATCTTGCGTGAGATAACTTCCGCATGGGGGTTTTTACCCGGGGAAGCGGAAAGTGGCTCAACTGCCCTCCGGGAATTAAAACAGGCAAAGGAAAATGGCAACCCTTATCAGTTTATTCTCCTGGACAAAAACATGCCGCATATGGACGGGTTTGAAACGGCCGAAAGAATAAAGAAACTACCGGAATATACCGACTTACCCATTATCCTTTTGACATCAAGTGAAGCAAAAGGTGACAGAAAGAAGGCAAACGATATAGGGATTTCAGAAGTTTTGCTGAAACCTGTAAGACGCTCAAAGCTTTATGACGTTATTGTCAACTCCATCGTCGGTGTCAGAAAGAATAAAGGGCTTCCTGAAAAGCAAGTAGCCGAATCATCTCTCAAAGGCAAACCACTGGAGATACTGCTTGCCGAGGACAACCTGATAAACCAGAAACTGGCCGTAAGGCTTCTGGAAAAGCAGGGCTGGCGGGTGACTGTTGCCAACAATGGCAAAGAGGCTGTTGATCTCTCTGGCAGGAACGGCTTCGATCTTATTTTGATGGATGTTCAGATGCCCGAGATGGACGGGATTGAGGCAACCAGGGAGATAAGAAAAAGAGAGCAAGGTACAGACATGCATATTCCCATTATCGCCCTTACAGCCCACGCCTTTGAAGAGGACAGGAAGCGATGCCTTGCCGCTGGCATGGACGGGTACGCGACAAAGCCAATCAAGGTTCAGGAGCTGTTTGCAATGATAGAAAAGACACTGGATTCTAGTGACACGAGGACACAGAAGGAGGCATAAGATGAAAGAAGAAAATGCCAGGCCGGTATTTGACATGGATCATGCTCTGGACATAACCGGCGGGGATACGGAATTTTTGAAAGAACTGGTCGAATTATTTAATGCCGATTGCCCCCAGAAATTAAACGTTATATCCAGGGCTTTAGAGGATAAAGACTTCAAGACTCTCGATGAAGCCGCCCACAGCCTGAAAGGGGCGTCCGGCAACCTTGGGCTTACCTGTCTCTATGAGCTTTCTTTAAAACTGGAAAAGATGGGAAAATCGGAAAATACCGATGAGGCAGATGTAACCTTCAACGAGCTTGAAGAGGAGTTTGAAAGGTTCGGGGAGTTTATTTCAAGGCCGGGATGGGAAGAAAAATGAAGTTGCTTATAGTGGAAGATGAAAAGACTATCCGTATGACTCTGCAAAGGCTGCTGGAAACTCAGGGATATGATGTTCTGGCGGCAGAGAATGGCCGGGAGGGCTGGGAGATCTTTGAGAGAGAAAAGGATGACATCTATTTTGCCATCCTTGACTGGATGATGCCTGAAATGAATGGCCTTGAACTGTGCCGCAGGATAAAAGAAGCCCCTGTTCCTCATTATATCCATGTAATGTTCCTGACGGGAAAGAAAGATATAGAGAGTGTCATAGAGGGATTTGAGACAGGAGCCGACGACTATATTACGAAACCCTTTAACAGGAGGGAGATTCTTGCCCGTTTAAATGTGGGCGAAAGGATTGTTGACCTTGAGAAAAAGTTGAAAGAAAGAAACGAACTGCTACATATACTTGCAATAAAAGATGGCCTCACGGGAATTTTAAACAGGAGGGCACTCTTTGAACGACTGGAAGAAGAGTTGTCCAGGTCGGACCGTATAAGGAATCCATTATGTCTGATTATGCTTGACATTGATCACTTTAAAAAAGTTAATGATGTACACGGACATGTAATGGGCGATAAGGTTCTTGTCGAGGTTGTTAACAGGATAAAATCTGCCCTAAGGCCTTACGATATTGTCGGCAGGTACGGGGGTGAAGAATTTCTGGTTGGAGCGTCTGTACCCGATCCGGAAATCGGCAGGAAGATTGCCGAGAGGATTCGCGTCTGCGTCGGTGAAAGGCCTTTTGAAATCGATGGTGAGAATTTGGATATAAGTATAAGCCTCGGTGTAACCAGCATCATGCCGTCAGGTAACGGTGATACGGATAATATACTCGAAGCCGCGATAAAGTCGGCGGACAGCGCTCTTTACAGGGCAAAGGAAAAAGGCAGAAACAGGGTGGAATGTGAATAGTTCCAGGAAAAGCATTCTTTTGATTAATCCCTGGATACATGATTTTGCCGCGTATGACTTCTGGGCAAAACCTGTTGGGCTTTTATACCTCGCGTCATTACTGAGAGAAAATGGATATCATGTTCATTACATAGACTGCCTGAATCCCTGCCATCCCGAAACGAAGCATGAAACGCATGTAAAACCACCGAAAAGAAGACCATCGGGAGATGGCAAGTACCCTAAAGAAAACATTCCAAAACCGGAGCCGCTGAAAGATATCCCGAAGAGATACAGCAGGTACGGCATAACACCCCGCATTCTCAAGAACGAACTTCTTCAAATCAAAAAACCCGATCTGATATTCGTTACATCCATGATGACCTACTGGTATCCCGGCGTATTCGAAACGATAGAGCTTATTCGTCAAAACATTCCTGATGTGCCGGTCATACTGGGGGGAAACTATGCGACCCTTTGTCCGGAACATGCGGCAAAGTGGTCAGGCGCGGACATGGTTATTTCCGGTGAAGGTGAAAGAAGTATTAACAAATTACTAAAGGATCTTTTGGGGAACGATCTTCAATTCATCCCAGACATAAAAAATCTCGATTCATACCCCTACCCTGCATTCGACCTCATTTCGCGCAAGGATCAGGTTCCCATCATAACATCAAGGGGATGCCCATACAGGTGTACCTACTGCGCGTCACACCTGTTAAACGATGGGTTCCGGGTCAGGGACCCCGTAAAAGTCGTTGACGAGATAGAATTCTGGAACAGGCAGTCCGGGATCAAGAACTTTTCTTTTTATGATGATGCCCTGTTTGTCAATTCGAAAGGAAGGGCCACACCGATGCTAAAGGAAATCATAAGACGAAGGCTCGATTGCGATTTTCACTGTCCCAATGGTCTTCATCTGAGAGAAATTAATGAAGAATTAAGCAACCTGATGTTCAAGGCAAGATTCAAAACGATTCGCTTCGGATTTGAAACGGCAAGCATAAAGAGACAATTCGAAACAGGTGGAAAGATTACCAATGATGAGACAAGAGAGGCAATTACCCACCTCAGGAATGCGGGTTATAAAACGAAGGAAACAGGCATGTATATTCTTTGCGGTCTTCCCGGTCAAACGGCATCCGAAGTGCGTGAGAGCATCAATTTTATCAAATCATGCGGGGCAAGACCGGTCATCGCCGAGTTTTCACCAATTCCAGGGACTCCGATCTGGGATGAAGCTGTCAAGGCATCTCCATATAATATCAGTGAAGAACCTTTATTCCACAACAACTCTCTTCTTCCCTGCCAGGGAGAACAACTCACTTATGAAATGTACATAGAATTAAAGAAGCTGACGAGGATCTAATCCTCTTCTGTTCGGTATACTGAAAGGTACTTGTTAAAAAAGTTCCACTTATGTAGCGTGGGGTCTCTGTGCCCCACAGAGGGGGCACGCTACTTACAACACATTCGCAATTGACATTCTCTTTCAGTAAGGCCCGTTCCCCGAACGGGCCAAAAAGAAGGCTGAAATTAATCCTGTCTTCTTCCTGAGATAAATTCTTCAGTCATTCTATATGCTTCGTCATCGCTAAATTGTTTTGGAGGATGCTTCATAAAGTACGAGGAAGGTGAGTTGAGGACCCCTCCCTTGCCTCTTTCGAGAGCCAGTTTGCAGCACCTTATCGCGTCTATCACGATCCCCCCGGAGTTGGGAGAATCTTCCACAGAAAGACGCAGTTCAAGATTCATGGGAATGTCGCCAAAAAGCTTGCCTTCCATCCGGATGAAACAGACTTTGTTGTCCTTTTGCCATGCCACCCAATCGCTGGGACCGATATGGATGTTCTCATCTTCCAATCGGTTTTCAGTTTGGGACTGCACAGCTTCGATCTTTGATTCCCTTTTGGAACCCAGGCGGATTCTGTCTAACATATTCAGAAAATCAGTGTTCCCCCCGGTATTGAGCTGATAAGTCCTCTCCAGCTTCACCCCCCTTTTCCTGAAAAGATTGGTCAGCACTCGATGGACTATGGTGGCACCGAGCTGAGATTTTACATCATCGCCGATAATGGGTAATCCCTTCTCCTCAAATCTCCGGCTCCAGTCAGGGTTACTGGCTATGAATACAGGCATATTGTTTATAAACCCCACTCCTGCTTCCAGGGCGCATTCGGCATAAAATTTAACAGCCTCTTCAGACCCCACGGGGAGATAATTTAAGAGGATTTCAGCACCCGATTCTTTAAGTTCTCTGATCACATCTTCTTTGCCAGCCTCTTTCTGGCTGGACAAAAGGAAGGTATATTTCTCATCATAATTTTTCATGTGATCAGCAATGCCGTCCAGAACCCGGCCCATGCGGACAATAGTTCCTGTCTTCGAAAGATCCTTATAGAAGTTTTTGGTACAGTTTGGAAGCTCGAAGATAGCTTCGGATACATCCTTTCCAACTTTCCTCTTATCAACGTCAAAGGCGGCTACCACCTCAATGTCATAGGGCTTATAACCACCGATTTCCCAGTGCATCAATCCGATAGCCTCTTTGCTGTCTATATTTTTATAGTACTCAATACCCTGAAGTAACGCACTTGCGCAGTTTCCAATTCCGATAATTCCCACTCTGATCTTATTCATGATCAACAATTTCCTTTCCAGTGTGTTTTTGCGTGGAGATCCACACCTACAGGGCAATGATTAATTAACATAATTTTTGTAAAACCCATGAGAAAGTTTTGATATATTTAATATCGGGATCAGCTCGAAAATGTCAATACAGCTTATATATTTTTTTGAAATGTTTTTCAATCCTTTATGCTTGTAAGATTCAACGTAGTTGTAGTAATAGGCAGATTAATAGGTTGAGACGTTTGCAAAACTTGCAAACGTCTCAAAATCCATCGCAGATGGATTTCACAAGTATCTAATTATTAAAAATATTCCACGGGGAGTCTGAGGGGTATCCCCTCAGAGTGAGACCTTTTGCAAAGGTCTCTTATTATAAAATAATCGCATGACAAGGAAAAAGGCAAAGATAGTATGGAAGATTTAATCTGGTGGGGGAAGCAATTTCTGATAGGAATTTGTTCTATATTCTTCCTTCTTTTAGGAATTGATACACTGATTGCGGCCTATCATTCAAACAGCCCCCATGTATTTATCATGAGCTTTTTTTCATCAAATCTGATGATCCTGATCAGCGCTGTCGGTATCATTTATCCCATTATTAAGATCTATACCCGCTTTCGAGGGGAAAGAAAAAGCGAAGGCAACAATGAAATTCAGAAATAAAAGTGAAATGTCCTATCATTATAGAATTAATTTATATAAGTTAATTGTGGTATTAGCTCTTGCTCTATCATGTATCGCTTTAACAACTGTTGCGTTTGCCTATGATCTGGAAAGAAAGGTCCAGGAATTTACCCTCGAAAATGGATTGAGAGTCCTCATTGTAGAACGGCACTTTAGCCCCACTGTATCATTTTATATCAGGCACAAGGTAGGCGCAGTGGATGAGAGCAGCGAACATACGGGAACGGCTCATTTTCTGGAACATATGCTGTTTAAGGGAACCAGGACAATAGGAACAAAAAACTTCGAAGAAGAAAAAAAGATACTCAATAAAATAAATAAGGTCATTAATGCTCTCGACACCGAAAGGATGAAAGGAAAGGAAGGGAACAAACCAAAAATCGATCAGTTGAACCGGCAACTTGAAGTCTTGCAAAAGGATGCCGGGAAATTGATCATAAAAAGTGAGATCGACCGTTTATACACTGAAAATGGTGGAGCGGACATGAATGCCTCAACCGGTTATGACCTCACTTCCTATCATGTAAGTCTCCCAGCGAATAAGGTTGAACTGTGGGCGAGGATTGAATCAGACAGAATGATCAATCCGGTTTTTCGTGAGTTTTTCCCGGAACGTAATGTTGTTATCGAAGAAAGGAAACAGACCGTTGAATCCAATCCCCAGAGGAAGCTCATGGAGCAGTTTCTTGCAACGTCTTTTATGGTTCACCCTTACAGAAGACCCATTCTCGGTTGGGCGTCAGATATGTATTATCTAAACATCGATTATATGAGGAACTTTTTTAAAACCTACCATGCCCCCGATAATACTGTCATTGCCGTGGCAGGTGATGTCTCCGCTTCGGAAATTATGAAAATGATCAAAAAATATTTCGGTGGAATCCCGTCAAAGAAGAAACCGGTCTCTCATCTCTCGGAAGAGCCTGCCCAGCAGGGGGAAAGAAGAATTGAACTGGTATCTGATGCGAATCCCTACATGATGATAGGATATCACAAACCGACCCTCCCCTCTTTTGACGATTATGTCTTTGATGTTATCGATACAATCCTTTCAGGGGGCAGAACTGCGAGACTGTTCAAGGTACTTGTCGAAAAAAAAGGTATCGCCACAAGCATAGATACTGCAAACGGCTTCCCGGGAGCCCGGTACCCGAATCTTTTCGTATTCTTTGCGACCCCGAGATGTCCGCATACAAACAAAGAGCTGGAAGATGCTATTTGTGAGGAAATTGAAAAACTAAAGAAGGAACCGGTTACCGCGAGAGAACTGGAAAAGGCAAAAAATCAGATGAGAGCGGACTTTCTGAGAAAACTTTCTTCTAATTCAGGCATTGCCAACATGTTATCTTACTTTGAGGCCGTTGCGGGAGATTATCGGTACATAACAAATCATATCAATATGATAGAAAAGATTACCGCTGAGGACATCATGAAAGTGGCAAAAAAATATTTTAATTCGGAAAACAGAACGGTGGCCTCGCTAGTAAGGATGAGGGATTAGGGGATTAGGGAGTAATGAGAAAACACCTTTTTTATCTATGCATAGCCGTCATGCTTTTTGTGCTTCCTTTAGGGGGATGTAAACCTGCAGCAATGGTAAATCCGGACGATATCAGTTATCCCCCCATTACTTTTTCGTTGCCGGAGGCCGAAAGGGTCGAGCTTCCGAACGGCATCATTCTTTATCTGCTGGAAGATCATGAGCTTCCCTTCGTCAATATTTCTGCTGTAATAAGGACGGGATCAATCTATGACCCGGTGGGTAAAGAAGGGGTTGCCGAAATTACAGGAGTTCTAATGAGAACCGGTGGGACTAAGGGCATGACCGGCAATGAAATCGATTCGGAACTGGATTACATGGCGGGCAGGATTTCTGTTTCTGTTGGAAAAGAGTCGGGTACGGCAACCATGTCAGTATTGAAAAAAGACATCGAAAAGGGACTGTCTATCTTTTCTGACATCCTCATAAATCCTGTTTTCGAAGAAAAAAAGCTGAAACTGGCGAAAGAATTAAAGACTGAAGCATTGAGAAGGATATATGACAATCCCCAAAAGCTGGCTTTCAGGGAATTTGTCCGACTGATATACCTGGGCAATCCAAGGGGCCGGCTGTCTTCAATTAAATCGATTGAAGTCATCGGGAGAAACGATCTTGTAAAATTTCATAAGCTGTTTTTCTATCCGGGAAATATCATGATGGCTGTAACGGGAGACATATTAAAAGAAGAAGCGATTTCGAGGATAAATAAATACTTCGGGACATGGAAAACTTCCGGAAAAGTTGAAAAAATATCCATTCCCGGTAAAAAAGACAAAGGATCGATCAATTACTTATTTAAAGAAATTCCTCAATCCATTATTATTTGGGGACAGTTCGCGCCCGGCAAGAAGGATTCAGATTATTATTCCTTTGAAGTCCTTGACTTTATTCTTGGAAGTGGCGGGTTTCGTTCCCGTATTTTCAGTGAAGTGAGAAATAACCTGGGTCTTGCCTATAGCGCGGGAAGTTTTTATTCCCCCAGAAGTGAATACGGGGCATTCGGTGCCTACGCTATGACAAAAACATCCTCTACAGTAAAATCTCTCTCTGCCATCAAGAACATATTAAAAGATGCAGGAAAGACAAAAGTAACGGATGAGGAACTGAAGTGGGCTAAAAAATCGATCAATAATAATTTTATTTTTTCATTCTCCTCGGCAGAACAAATAGCGCGGCAAAAGATGATGCTGGAATATAATGATCTTCCTGAGGATTTCCTGGACACTTACAGGGATAAAACAAATAAAGTGTCTCCAGAAGATCTGCAGAAGGTTGCAGTCAAATATCTCTCCGACAGTGGAGAAACCATCTTTGTTCTTGGAAATGAAAAAGGTTTTGACAAACCCCTGTCATCCTTTGGTAAGGTCAACAGGATTGTGAAGACTGAAGAGTGACAAGTTCGTAAAAAGTCAGAGTTTTTGCCGTTTTGTCATTCCCTACCTGATCGGGAATCTATAACTACGTGCAATTACTGGATTCCCGCTTTCGCGGGAATGACAGATTAGCGAGTTTTTGACTTTTTACGAAGCCATCAAGAGTGAATTGAAAATATACTCCCATTTATTTTCACAGAAACAGGCTGTGAAAACCTGTTGCATAGAAGAATTTTAGATGATAGCATGCGGCATCATAATTCATACCATGAGACCTTTGCAGAATGTTCAATTTTGTTCAAGTTCAAGGAAGGCTAAAATTTTAACCACAGGAATATATCGGATATTTCGAGGATTAAAATTTGAGACTGACGCAGAAATTGGGC